>JBIKXM010000059.1:0-6308 GCA_044355755.1 Burkholderiaceae bacterium
TCTCTGTAGGTAACTTACAGCCTCAGCAAATTGTGCAACGAGCACGTGCCGGGGATGATCTAAGCTTGCAAACTATCCAAGTATTTAGTCAAATACTTGGCGGAGTTGCCGGTGATTTAGCGCTAACTTTAGGCAGTTTTGGCGGGGTTTACATCGGCGGAGGCGTTGTTACTCAGTTAGATAACTTATTTGATCACGAGAGCTTCCGTGAGCGTTTTGTCAGTAAAGGTCGCTTCGCAGACTTCTTGGCCAAAATTCCTACCTATTTAATTACTGCACAATATCCTGCTTTTCTTGGAATTTCCGCACTCTTGCAAAGTCATCTGCAATTGCACACAAAATAAACATTGGAGCAATGTTAGAATCACCATCCCTTTTAAAAACGGTTTTTATCTTTTATTGTCATCTCAATAGAGGAAAAAAATACGCATAGGCTAAATGCGGAGAGAAAGTAATGGCAGGTCATTCTAAATGGGCCAATATCAAGCACAAAAAAGCAGCGACAGATGCTAAACGCGGCAGAATTTGGACACGTTTAATTAAAGAAATTACAGTTGCAGCCAAATTAGGCGGGGGCGAGCTCAATAGCAACCCGCGCCTTCGTCTCGCGGTTGATAAAGCGACGGATGCGAATATGCCCAAGGATAATATTCAGCGGGCCATTCAACGTGGGATAGGCAACGACGGCTCAACGAATTATGAAGAAATTCGTTACGAAGGATATGGTATTAATGGTGCGGCAATAATTGTTGATTGCCTGACCGATAACCGTGTGCGTACGGTAGCTGAAGTACGCCACGCCTTATCTAAGCATGGTGGCAATCTAGGCAGCGAAGGCTCAGTTGCATTTTTGTTTAGCCATTGCGGTCAATTTATCTTTGCGCCAGGCACTTCTGAACAGCGCATCATCGACGTAGCGTTGGAAGCCGGTGCAGACGATGTATTAAGCGATGCCGATGGTTCCATCGAGGTCATTTGCAGCCCGGCCAATTTTGCTGGCGTCAAAACAGCATTTGAATCAAATAAGTTGAAGATGGAATTGGCTGAAATTACGATGAAGCCGAGTAATGAGATCATCTTCACAGGAGATGACGCCCAGAAAATGCAAAAATTGCTCGATGCACTTGAGGCATTGGATGATGTTCAAGAGATTTATACAAACGCGCTGATAGAAGAATAGAGCTTATGAAAATTATGGTGGTAGGCAGTGGTGGCCGGGAACATGCACTTGCCTGGAAATTATCGCAGTCATCTTGCGTGGAACGCATTTTAGTCGCGCCAGGTAATGGCGGTACGCAAGTCGACCCAAAATTACGTAACGTGAACGCCCATACCCCTGAAGCATGTCTGAAGATAGCGCAGGAAGAAGCGGTAGATATTACCTTGGTAGGTCCTGAAGCACCGCTAGCCGAAGGTATCGTAGATTTATTTCGCAGTCATGGCAAAAAAATCTTTGGCCCAACACAAATGGCAGCCCAATTGGAGAGTTCTAAAGCCTTTGCTAAAAACTTCATGCAGCGACATCATATTCCTACAGCTGCCTATCAAGCGTTTACCGATATCGAGGCAGCTTACGCTTACATTGAGCAACAAGGTGCCCCAATTGTAATTAAGGCGGATGGACTGGCTGCGGGTAAGGGCGTGGTAGTTGCGCTGACGCTTGATGAAGCACGTCATGCTGCACAGGATATGCTATCGGCGAATACCTTCGGTGAGGCAGGCGCACGGATTATTATCGAAGAATACTTAACAGGTGAAGAAGCAAGTTTTATTGTAATGGTCGATGGTGAGCATATTCTGCCCTTGGCGACCAGTCAGGATCACAAACGCTTAGGAGATGCTGATACCGGGCCGAATACCGGTGGCATGGGAGCTTACTCGCCTGCCCCAGTCATTACCCCTATGTTACATGCGCGGATTATGCGTGAAATCATTCAGCCAACCGTACAGGGCATGGCAAAAGAAGGGATTATCTTTACTGGCTTTTTATACGCCGGCGTGATGATCGACGCCCAGGGAAACCCTAAAGTGCTTGAATTTAATTGCCGTATGGGCGATCCAGAGACTCAGGTGATTATGATGCGCTTACGTACTGATTTAGTAGAAGTGCTCACACATGCGGTCAATGGCACGCTAGATAAAATCGAATTAACTTGGGATCATCGAGTGGCTTTAGGCGTTGTGTTGGCTGCCTCGGGTTACCCTGAGCAGCCGCGTAAGGGCGATGCTATTACTGATATTCCTGGTGAGACTGAAAATAGCATCGTATTTCATGCTGGAACCGCATGGGTCAACAATAAATTGGTGACCCAAGGTGGGCGTGTCCTATGTGCAGTCGGTTTAGCCGATGGGGTCAAAGCCGCACAGACGCTAGCGTATAGTCAAGTTAACAAAATTCATTTTGCAGATATGCAATATCGTCTCGATATTGGCTATCGTGCTCTAAAAAAATAAGATATTGCTCAGGATTTAACGATATGTCAGCTATTGATAGTGCCGCTGTACGTCAGTATTTAACTGATTTACAGCAGCGTATTGTGTCAACCTTCTCCACTATCGATGGCAAAACATTTTGCTGTGACAGTTGGCAACGTCCGCAGCATGATTTATTACGTGGCAACGGTTGCTCTATGGTGCTCGAAGGCGGCAACCTATTAGAGCGTGGCGCAGTTAATTTTTCACATGTATATGGCGATAAATTACCCCCTGCTGCCAGTATGAATCGTCCGGACGTAGCTGGACAACCCTTTGAAGCAACTGGCGTATCGTTAGTCTTTCACCCCTATAATCCGCATATCCCGACCGTGCACATGAACGTGCGCTTTTTTATGACACAGAACCATCAAGGGCAAGCAATTTGGTGGTTTGGTGGCGGCATGGATTTAACCCCTTACTATGGCGTTGTTGCTGACTGCCAGCACTTCCACCAAGCCTGTAAAAACGCTTTGACACCGTTCGGGCCGGATTTATATTCACGCTTCAAAAAAGCCTGTGATCATTACTTTTATCTTAAGCATCGTCGTGAAGCACGTGGGATCGGTGGAATTTTTTATGATGATTTTGATGAACTTGGTTTTGCACAAAGTTTTGCGATGACCCGCGCTGTCGGCAATGCCTTTCTTGAGGCTTATCTGCCTATCGTAGCGCAACGCAAAGATCAGCCCTATACCGAACAGCAACGGCATTTCCAGGCCTATCGTCGAGGTCGTTATGTTGAGTTTAATTTGGTATTTGACCGGGGTACCTTATTTGGCTTGCAATCGGGAGGACGCACCGAGTCTATCCTCATTTCTATGCCCCCTTCTGCGTCTTGGCAATATGACTGGCGTCCAGAGCCAGATACGCCTGAGGCGCGTTTATATACAGATTTTTTACCCGTGCGGGAGTGGGTGTAATTTTGCGTCGTATTGGTTTATTAGGGGGTACATTTGACCCACCGCATCGTGGTCATCTCACATTAGCTCATCATTTTGCCCAAACTTTACAACTTGATGAAATTGTTTGGATTCCCACTGGGCATTCCTGGCAAAAAGTGCAAACTTTAGCGAGTACCCATCGTTTAGCGATGACGCGCTTGATTGCAGAAGAATTACAGCAGCAACTCTTATCTACCTTAGCGCACACGGTACAAGTATCTGTCAATCAGATAGAGATACAGCGGGCTGGGCCGAGTTATACACTGGATACTTTGCGTGAACTACGTAGCCAATATGGTGAGAATTGCATATTATGTTGGCTCATGGGACTTGATCAATTATTACATCTGACCACCTGGAATACCTGGCAGCAACTATTCGATTACAGCCATATATGCGTTGCTAATCGCCCAGGCTATACCTTTGACCCCGCCAAGGATTTAAATGATTTTCTACGGGCCCATTTAGGTCAAGTCAACTTGGTACAATCCTCGACACATGGCGTACTGTTATTTGATGCGCAGTTGAACGTGGAGATCTCCTCTACCCAGTTACGTGCACAGCTCGAACACTATAGCCATGATTCGACTTCGGTGCCATCCGCCGGTTCGTGGGACTTGCGCAAAATCACCCGGGCACGGCCTACTAACCAAGACAATAAGCCGGCTTGCACCGATTCGTTTACTTTGAGTAGGGGCTCCAGCGAACCAGAGCGGCAAGGGAGTAGAACACCAGCAGGGGCGTTTTGCGCAAGCCCTATTTCTACATGGTTGACGCCTGCTGTGGTAGGTTATATCGAGCAGCACCAACTTTATTTTAATAATTAATTTTTACTTTTCATGGATATTCTTCAATTACAAAACACTATCATCGATGCACTAGAAGATGTAAAAGCACAAGATATTGTGGCTTTTGATACACGGCATCTGACTAGCTTATTTGATTGCGTGGTGTTGGCAAGTGGCACATCGAATCGACAAACTAGAAGCTTGGCAATGTCAGTACGTGACAAGGTCAAAACTTCTGGAGGCGATGTCTTGGCAATCGAAGGCTTAGACAGCGGCGAATGGGTTTTAGTCGATTGCAATGATGTAGTCGTGCATATTATGCAACCGATGATTCGTGAGTATTACAAACTTGAACAGATATGGGGCGACAAACCTATCGATCTGGCGACCCTGAAAAACCCCAGTAACGAAGCCCGCCTAAAAACCAGCAAGTTAGCAAAGCACCTGTAGCAAAAAAAACTGCCACACCGAAACCAACTCCTGCATCTAAAAAAACCACAGCGACAAAAAAAAGTGCCGCAATTAAAAAAACAACGGCAACAAAAAAGGTACCTAGCGCAAAAAAAACACCGACCACTCGCAAAGTCAAATAACCGATTAGTTTATTAAAGCCCCATGCCCTTTCACATCATTGCTGTTGGTCAAAAACTGCCAGATTGGGTGACCTTGGCTTACACAGAATATGCAAAACGTATGCCGCATGAGTTTCGTTTAATGCTGCAAGAAATTCGTCCAGAGTTACGCACTCAAAGCAAATCAATCGAGCAGATTAAAGAAATAGAAGCCCATCGAATTGAGACAGCATTACCGTCAAGCAGCCGATTACTGGTTCTGGATGAACATGGCCTAGATATGACAACCGCGACCTTGGCAAAATTAATCACACAACTACAAGAGCAAGGTCGACCGATTACATTTGTGATTGGTGGGGCAGATGGTTTGCACGAACGTATTAAAAGCAAAGGTCGCTTATTAAGATTATCAAGCATGACCTTGCCGCATGGCTTAGTCAGAGTACTACTGGCAGAACAACTATACCGAGCCTGGTCGATTTTGGCGAATCACCCTTACCATCGTGCTTAATCGCATACCGAGCAGGTTGCATTACTATCGCCAGTAAGCCACAAAGACAAGGCACCTAACTCGCAGCGGCCAAGACATATCAAGGAGACAGATGCGGGAGCGAGTACGACGCAACATAGTAAGTGATGTGATGGTCTCCTAAAGCCTCAGTTTGCGCACGACTGTTTAATTATTTAAAAAAGCAAGTACCGTATTTATCTGCCTAGAAATAAGATAGGAATCCGGACGGCTTAAAAAACTAGGAAATTTAGTTTTTGCAGAACGCACTGCTTGCTTGCCGTATTCTTTTTCTACAAAAGCCAGAAAATCAGCGGTTTTAGGGACATACCCTAGCGTTTTTTCACAATATTGAATTTGCTGCTGGAGAGTCTGCGAACGCAAAGGCACTTTGTTGCTTACTGGTATCGCTTTTTTCTGCGGAGTAACTGTAGCGGTAGGCTTTACAGGTGCTGCCTGTAGCGAACGCTCGAAAAACTTTTTAAGTTCTCTCAAGTCTCCACTCAGTAACATGTAGTTGTAATTTAAAAATACGAGTTCTTTTTGGGCTGAAAGTAACACATTTTTCCCATATTTTGCGGCAATTGCATTAGCCAGATCTTGCGTTGTTTGTAATCCAGGCTTTAAACCTAACCCGCTACTGATTGCATCGATTTCCTGCCTAAATCCCACAAAGGGGGTATTGATAACCGATGGGGTCTCAATAGCCGGTGCTGGAGAGCTTGGATTCGCCTTGGGCGTCGGTAAAGCGTTGGTCACTTTATTCGGCAAAGGTGTAAATTGCTTTAAAGCTTTACCAATTAATTGAAAAGTCTCAGGCCAAAGTACCAAGTCTTGAGTCAACACAAAATCTTGCTTCAGTTGATTCAAGACCTCTACACCATACTTTGCTTGAATAGCTTTACTTAGGTCCGTCGTTGTAATCAGTCCGCGCGGTAACCCATATAAATCACTTAGCTTATTTAATTGCATCAGTTCACTGCGATCTTGATAAATCGTCTGTGTCTTAAACGCTGCTGACGAA
>JBIKXM010000060.1:0-6304 GCA_044355755.1 Burkholderiaceae bacterium
CTTTACCGGTTGTGCAAGGAGAAATTGCACCCGCGTTTGGCCAACCTGGCAAGGGAATTCAAATTTTACCGAATGTGGGAACTAAAACGAATGTGCAATGGCTAATAGATAATGGATATATCAGGAGAAGAAGATGATTTCAATTAATGACATACGTAATGCTGTAGATCATTACGGTACACAACTTGGTATTCCAAGCGGCACTCTTAAAGTTTTTGATAGCCCACAGGGCGATGGAAGCTCCTATATTCAAATCAAGGGAGATACCTTTTCATATATTATTGAAGAAAGAGGATGCATTTTCGAGGAAAGAAAAACATCCGATATTAATACATTGTTATATTGGCTAATGAACGATGTTATTTCTACCATAGCAAATGATTATGAATTAAAGCATAGAGATGCTTCTCGAGATAGTAGAAGAATTCTTTTTTCCAAAGAGTTACAACTGATGAAGTCACTCGAACAATCATGGTATTTGCAAAAGAAAAAGGAAATTGACAATACTCTCGCAAATTCTCCTTATAGTGATAAATAGGTAGTAAGTCTGAAAAACTTAACTCTATGAATATGAAATTTATTGAAGTACCTGCTTGAGAGTGTTCAGAATTCTGTGTCAGGGTGAAGTTGAGATTATAAAGTTATCGCATGATCGAGACGTCCTCCGTAAGCGTCCAGCGATACCACCTTGAGCCCATCTGTAAAATCAGGTGAAGCGTATAGGCAGCAATTCATCGATAGGTGTGTGGGCTCGTTAGAGCAATCCAAATTGCCTTAACAATCTGGCGGTTTCAAATAAGGGTAAGCCCATAATGCCAGAGTAACTTCCGCCAATGTGCTCCACGAATTCTGCTGCACGCCCTTGTATTGCATAAGCACCTGCTTTACCGAATGCTTCGCCTGAATCCAGATAGCGCTGGATATCCTCTGCAGACAATCGCCGAAAGCGCACCTCTGAGATAGACAGTGCTGCGTAATACTGATTGTCTGGCGCAAATAAACAAATTGACGTCAATACCTGATGTGTCGTTCCAGATAAAGAGCCGAGCATTTGTTGTGCATCTTGCTGATCGGTTGGCTTACCCAAAATGCGATTATTAATGGCAACAATTGTATCCGCGCTTAAAATAGGTAAACTCTCTAATTGCCTTTGCTTACGTCGCACTACTGCTGCTTGTGCTTTTAGATAACTGACACGCTGTACATACTCTGTTGAAATTTCATTCGGTAAGGCCGTTTCCAATGCCTCCACATCTTCTGTGAGATCGGGCAACAGTACGTCAAATCGGGCATCGATCTGGTTGAGTAAGGTTTGTCTGCGTGGACTTTGAGAGGCCAAGTAGAATTTAGGTTGTATTGTGCTCATTTACTTTTTTTGGTTTTGACTTAGGAAGATCATTATGCGTCAAATTAAAGAGACCATTTCACAACTTACTACGCGTACCAAATACGGTGTTGCGCGGTGCTTGAAAACAGTAGTTTCAGTATATGCTAACTTTGCAAAGCAAAGTTATGCAGAAACTCAATGCTCATGTACTAGCTGTACAGTCCGCTTTCTGCGCTCCGTACGCCTTGCCTTTGGTTTGCTTACTACAGTTGTGCAACGGCCTCTTAAAACAGCTTTTTTTGTTTTTATGACGGTAATTATGGGTTATGCTCAGGCACAGTTTAATGTCGAAATTACAGATGTCGGCACCCATCTTTATCCAATCGTTATTAGTAACTTTAGCGATGAGAAGAACTTCGATACCAGCTTGACTGGGATTGTACGAACAGATTTAGTGAACAGTGGGCGCTTCCGCGTATTGGATGCAGGTAGCACGGTTATCCCCGAAGAGGCTTCTGCCATCCTAGTGAATTGGCGTTCAAAAGAGGCTAATGGATTGGTAACCGGTAGCATCACCACGCTGGGTAATCAAACCTATGAAGCACGTTTTCGTCTATATGATGTCAATCAGGGGAAAAGTTTAGGTGGTTTAGCATTAACCTTTGATGCATCACAAGTACGCTTGACCGGCCATAAAATTGCCGATGCGATCTATCAGATGATATTTAATGAGCCGGGTGTTTTTTCAACTCGGCTTTCTTACGTTGTACGTTCTGGAAAGCGCTCCCAACTGGTTATCGCCGATGCAGATGGAGCTAATCCACAAATTGCGCTGACCAGTCATGAGCCTATTATTTCGCCAGCTTGGTCACCAGACGGCAGGAAAATTGCTTATGTCTCTTTTGAAACCCGAAAACCAGTTGTCTATGTACATGATTTGCCCACCGGGGAACGCAAGATCGCCTCTAATGTAAAGGGGAGTAATAGTGCTCCCGCTTGGTCTGCAGATGGAAAATATTTAGCGTTAGCCCTATCGCGAGATGGGAATACTCAAATCTATAGAGCTACCGTTGAAGGGCAACAATTGCAACGATTATCAGCTAGTAATGGTATTGATACCGAACCCCAATTTTCAACAGACGGACAATGGATATATTTCACCAGTGATCGCGGGGGGGCGCCGCAAATTTATCGTATGTCAGCGCAAACGGGCGAGCGCCAACAAGCTGCCACGCGGATTACTTTTAAAGGTAGCTATAACACTAGCCCGAGAATTTCACCTGACGGAAAATTGCTGGCATATATTTCCAGGCAAGCTGGCGGACAAAAATTAATGATTCAAGATTTATCCAACGGCCAAGTGATGCCTATTAGCCATACTAATTTTGATGAAACGCCTTCGTTTGCCGCTAATGGGCAATATATACTTTATGCTTCACGGATAAAAGGTCGTCGCGTATTAGTTGTCTCATCTATAGATGGGCAAAGTCAACATATTTTATCGATGCAGTCTGGTGATGTGCGTGAGCCAGCTTGGGGACCTCTCGCTAAATAACATGATGCATCAGCGCACTGTATAAGTAACAACGGTAATCTCTGGAATACTTGTGGCTGCTATCTATAAGCGGGGTCCAGTGTTCTGTGCGTCTTGTATTTGATAAGTTCATAAAAGTGAGATGCAAGATCTCTCATGAAACGTTTGCTCAACTTGTTTTTATTTTGAAAGGAACTGCTTATGTCTGCGTTAACCTCCTTATCCAGCAGAATAGTTATATCTGGTTTAGCCTTGATACTTATTGCATGTAGTTCGGGGGTCAAGCTCGATGAGGTGAATGATGCCTCGACAACCAGACAGAAACAAGCAACTCCGACGACAACCGCGCAACCTGAGCGTGAAGTGAAAAGTGTGACGCTTGATCCATTAAATGACCCGAATAATCCACTCTCCAAACGCAGTATTTACTTTGCTTTTGATAGTTATGTGGTGGCTGCTGAATATGAACAGACTTTAGCTGCCCATGCACGTTACCTGATTGCGAACCCGCAACAAAAGATATTAATCCAGGGCAATACTGATGAGCGTGGTACTACAGAATACAATTTGGCTTTGGGGCAAAAACGTGCTGAAGCAGTGCGCCAGAGTTTAGCTTTATTGGGTGTTGCCAATTCGCAAATGGAAGCCGTGAGCCTAGGTAAAGAAAAGCCACGCAATCCAGGGCATGATGAGGCCGCATGGCAAGAAAACCGTCGCGCAGATATTCTGTACTAAATATGATGATGATTTTACGCTTACTACAACGAACACTTGCCTTTGGCTGCCTCTTGAGCACGCTATCTATGCCCGCTGCGGCGGGCATATTTGATGATGATGAGGCGCGTAACGCGATTCTTGATCTGCGTGAGAAAGTCAATAAATTTCAGGCTACGACTGTCGATCGGTTTGAGAAGAATGATCGTGCTTTGCTTGATTTACAAAATCAACTAGCACAGCTTAAGCAAGAGAATGCCAGTTTACGCGGGCAAAACGAATTGATGCGCAACGAGCTTGGGCAGTTACAACAGTCATTGCAAAGTTATTACCAAGATCTCAGCGAACGCCTGAAGAAGTTAGAGCCAAAACAAGTAGAAGTAGATGGTCAGCAGGGCATGGTTTTACCCTCCGAAACTGCTGATTACAATGCTGCGCTCAGGCTGTTTCAAAATAACGACATTAAAAATGCCTTGCTCGCATTTCAAAATTTCAGCCAACGTTATCCGCAAAGTATTTATTTGCCGCTGGCGCAGTTTTGGATGGGCAATATTTTCTATGCGCAACGCAATTACAAAGATGCCTTAGCAACGTTAAGCAATATGATTAAAGATTTTCCACAGCATGTAAAAGTACCGGATGCTTGGAGCATCATTGCTAGTTGTCAAGTTGAAAAAGGACAAAAACAACAAGCGCGCAAAACCTTCAATAATATTATTGCGCAATATCCACAATCCGAAGCTGCTACGTTAGCGAAACAACGCTTAAAAGACTTGAGGTAATCAGAGGTGGCGTCATGATGTCTATGGCGCCCTCAACTTATATAACAGAGCATTATGCCTTGTAACTTGAGCTGATCGTTTGGCGGCTCATGTCCCATGAGAGATCGAGGCCTAACTTACGGCGCAACACGACGCTTATATAACTGTCTCGAGTACTCGCAACACAAGGCGCCTCGCACAGAGCGAGCAAGACATAGCAAGTAGATAGACGTGGGGGCGAATACTGTGCAACGCAGTATTTAGTTCCGGCATAACTTCGCTACACGACGTTAACCAACACTGAAATTTGTGTTTTGCACGGCGCAGTAAGTGATGCAATGGTTTTAAAGCTAGTATTTGTTAGCGGATGACAATCGTGTAATGACCTCAATTTGACACAAAATTAAACCTGAGTTGATTTGAGTCAACAACATCATTTAATTATTTCTCGATAATGTCTGCTCTGAATCAGAGAGAGCTGTTGCGTAATAAGAGCGTTATATACCTGTCGCGAGCAGTCCCTACACAAGGTGCCTCGTACAGAGCGAACAAGACATGTCAAGTAGATAAGCACGGGAGCGCGTACTACGCAACGCGGTTTTTGCACTGCACAGTAAATTATGTGATGTACTGAGGGGGGGCTTGCCTTAACCTCTGTGACATTAATATTCCTTGGCTGAGACTGGACACGCTAATAGTGCAAAGCACAGGGATAATGTCGCTAGGGTGGTGGTGTGCAAGTCTTGTGAATAGCATATTGACAGGTTGACTCTTATGCCGCAAAACGACAAACATCAATTGAGCTTGATTGCCCTGATCACGCTGGCTGTAGGTGCCATGATTGGGGCAGGGATTTTTTCCTTACCGCAAAATGTAGCTGCTAGCAGCGGTGTGGGTGCCATGTTAATTGGCTGGGGAATCACTGCGATTGGTATGCTGATGATTGCTCTTATTTTTCAAATTCTGTCCGAGCGTAAAAGTGAGCTCAATGCCGGTGTATATGCTTATGCACGTGCCGGATTCGGTGAGTATATTGGCTTTTCTTTAGCATGGGGTTATTGGATAAGTGCCTGGCTCGGCAACGTGAGTTATTTTGTTTTGCTTTTTAGTACCTTAGGCTATTTTTTCCCATTCTTGGGGGAAGGGAATACGCCGGCCGCGATTCTTTGTGCCTCGGTGTTATTGTGGATAATACATTTCCTCGTTATGCGCGGTGTAAAAGAAGCAGCACTAGTCAATACGATTATGACCTTCGCTAAAATCATACCGCTTTTTATATTTATTCTGATTTGCCTATCTGCCTTTAGAGTCGATATTTTTACTGCCGATATTTGGGGGGCAAACAGCCCTGTGATAGGCGGGGTGACTGATCAGCTCAGTCACATGATGTTAGTCACGGTATGGGTCTTTATTGGTATTGAAGGCGCTAATGTTTTTTCATCACGTGCAGCAAAACGTACGGATATCGGCAAAGCTACGGTAATCGCATTTTTGTTCGTTTTGCTCTTGTATGTTTTAGTGAGTTTTCTCTCCTTTGGTATTCTCTTACAGCCCGATCTGGCTAAATTACATAATCCATCAATGATGGGCGTGCTTGAGCATGTTGTGGGGCCTTGGGGCGCTACGTTGATTGCAGTAGGAGTACTTATCTCCTTATTAGGTGCTTTAGTATCTTGGCTATTGTTGTCGAGTGAGATTTTATTTGTAGTCGCCCAAAGTCATGCGGTACCAGCGTTTTTAAGTCGTGAAAATGCCAAGCAAGTACCAGTTAATGCATTGTGGTTAACGAATGGTTTAATTCAGCTATTCCTTATCATTACTTTGTTTGCACATAGCACTTACTTAACATTGATTTATCTCTCTGCTTCTATGATTTTGATTCCCTATCTAGGGACAGCGGCTTATGGTTTATTGTTAGTGTGGCGCGGGGAAACGTATACCGCTGTTCAGCATAAAGTACGGTACAGG
>JBIKXM010000131.1:0-4243 GCA_044355755.1 Burkholderiaceae bacterium
TCGTGCACCCAATGCTTAGGGTCGGCGTATGCTCTCGTGATACAAACCGTAAGACCAAGTGTGCCATCTACTTAATGGAGAAAATTGCATAAATCGGCTTAGTAATGGAAAACACTAGCAGCCCCCCTGCAAAATCTAGTAATTCCACTAAGCCAACACCAGCCAAACCAGCAAAAGAAGTACTGAATTTAAATAGATATTTCAGCTAAACCGACTTTGCTGTTAAAATGCCGGACTCGTTAAATCCCAAGCCGTTAATAAAAAGGGTGCCTGACACAAAAAAGGTATACCAACGGCTTAAGACTCAACCCTTTTGGAGTAAAAATATGACAGCAGTTACTATGCGCGAAATGCTTGAAGCAGGTTGCCATTTTGGCCATCAAACCCGCTTCTGGAGTCCCAAAATGGCTCCTTTCATTTTCGGCCACCGCAATCGGATTCACATTATTAACCTGGAAAAAACCCTGCCTTTATTCCAGGAAGCATTGAAATATGCACGCCAACTCGCGGCAAACCGTAAAACCATTTTATTTGTCGGCACCAAACGCCAATCACGCGACGTGATCGCACAAGAAGCGGCACGTGCGGGTATGCCCTTCGTTGAAAACCGTTGGTTAGGCGGCATGCTGACCAATTTCAAAACAGTTAAAGCTTCAATCAAACATTTAAAAGAAATGCGTGCCAAACGTGATACCGGTGACCTCGAGCGCATGACCAAAAAAGAAGCCTTGATGTTTGAACGCGAATTACTGAAATTAGAAAAGTCCATCGGTGGTATTTGCGAAATGACTGGTTTACCCGATGCGATTTTTATCGTTGATGTGGGCTACCATAAAATCACTGTCACCGAAGCACATAAACTCGGTATCCCAGTTATCGGTGTAGTAGATACCAACCACTCACCAGAGGGGATTGACTATGTCATCCCTGGTAATGATGACTCCAGCAAAGCCGTAACACTCTATGTACGTAGCATGGCTGATACCATCCTTGAAGGACGTGCTAACGCCATTCAAGAGGTTGTTGAAAGCATCAAAGGCAACGATGACGAATTTATCGAAATTGAAGAAAATTAATCATTTGGCATCTGAGGGGCATAGCGCCCCTTTTATTTAACAAGCCCTATTCAAACTGGCAACGATTTCAACAGACCAAAACGAATTATCAAAGTGTGCCTAAACAGCCCTGTGAGTGACAAATATCCTGTTTACAGATAAATATCTTCTGGAAAATAGTCGCATTCTGTTTCACATGGCGGCGCGCAGCAGCGGACAAACGTTTGCAGATTTTAGAATAGCGCATTGATTCATTGAATATTGAAGGAGTAAAACATGGCGGCAATTACCGCAAGTATGGTAGCTGAGCTGCGTGCTCGTACTGATGCACCCATGATGGAATGCAAAAAAGCCCTAACCGAGGCAGATGGAGATTTCTCCAAAGCGGAAGACATCCTGCGTGCAAAATTAGGCAATAAAGCCAGCAAAGCCGCATCTAGAATTGCCGCTGATGGTATCGTGATCGCGCAGATCGAGAACAACATTGGTGCGCTGATCGAAATCAACTGTGAAACAGATTTCGTCTCTAAAAATGAAGACTTTGTCAATTTCGCACGTACTTGTGCGCAACTGATTATCACGAATAATCCAGCTGATATTGCAGCGCTGTCAGCCCTGCCATTACAACAAGGCACGGTCGATACAGTGCGCGTAGAACTGATTGGCAAAATTGGCGAAAACCTCTCTATTCGTCGTTTTCAACGTTTCACCACGACCGGAAAACTCGTTGCCTATTCACACGGCACCCGTATCGGTAGCATGGTCGAATTCACAGGCAATGAAATTGCCGCGAAAGACGTTGCGATGCATATTGCCGCCATGAAACCCGTCGCCTTATCAGCCGATCAGGTTTCAGCCGAACTGATTGCTAAAGAGCGTAGCATTGCCGAACAAAAAGCTTCCGAGTCAGGCAAGCCAGCTGAAATTGCAGCCAAAATGGTCGAAGGTAATGTACAAAAATTCCTGAAAGAGGTTTCTCTACTCGATCAACCCTTCGTCAAAAATGACAAACAAACAGTGGCCCAAATGCTCAAAGAAGCCAATACAGTGGTACAAAACTTTACCCTGTATGTCGTTGGTGAAGGCATTGAAAAACGCCAAGACAACTTTGCAGCTGAAGTAGCTGCCCAAGTTGCCGCGGCTGCACAGGCTTAATTCCTATGTCGCATACCCTCCAATATCAGCGCGTATTACTGAAACTATCTGGCGAAGCCCTGATGGGAGACGATGCTTTCGGCATCAATCCGAGCACAATTGAGCGTATCGTCAAAGATATTGCCAATGTCGTGCACCTTGGGGTCCAGCTCGCGGTCGTCATTGGCGGAGGCAATATCTTTCGCGGCGTTGCCGGCGGTGCAGCCGGTATGGATCGCGCCACCGCTGACTATATGGGTATGCTGGCTACCATGATGAATGCACTGGCATTACAAGATGCCATGCGCCAAGAAGGTATAGCGGCTCGAGTGCAAAGCGCGTTACGTCTAGATCAAGTACTCGAGCCGTATATTCGTCCGCGTGCTATTCGCCATTTAGAAGAAGGCAAAGTCCTGATTTTTGCTGCGGGCACAGGCAATCCATTCTTTACCACGGATACCGCAGCAGCATTACGCGGTGCAGAAATTGGCGCACAGATTGTGCTGAAAGCGACCAAGGTTGATGGCATTTATACAGCTGACCCAATAAAAGACAAAACGGCGACACGTTATGAAACCATTAGCTTTGATAAAGCGATTGCACAAAACCTGCAAGTCATGGATGCGACAGCCTTTGCTTTATGCCGCGACCAGAAACTACCGATTAAGGTTTTCTCAATTACCAAACCAGGCGCATTAAAGCGCGTCCTAGAAGGTGAAAACGAAGGCACCTTAGTTCACGTATAACGCTTTTAGTTTTTTTAACGCTTATGAACGCTCCTCAATCTTCAAAAAGCATTGAACAAAAAATGCACAAAGCCCTAGACGCTTTTAAAAACGAGCTAGGCAAAATCCGTACAGGCCGCGCCCATGTGGGTATCCTAGAACATATCCAGATCGACTACTATGGCAGCATGACACCGATCACGCAAGTAGCGAGCTTAGGGGTAGCTGACGCGCGTACTCTAACCGCGCAACCATGGGAAAAAAATATGGTGTCAGTCATCGAAAAAGCTATTCGCGAAGCAGATCTGGGACTGAATCCAGCGGCACAAGGTGACATTATCCGTATCCCAATGCCACCGCTAACAGAAGAGCGCCGCCGTGAATTAGTCAAAGTTGTCAAAGCTGAGGGCGAGCAAGCCAGAGTTGCAATCCGTAATATTCGGCGGGATGCTAACGATGAGTTAAAAAAGTCGGTAAAAGAAAAACTGATTTCCGAAGATGACGAGCGTCGTTCTCAAGATGAAATACAAAAACTAACCGACAAATTCATTGCCGAAGCAGATAAATTAATCATCGAGAAAGAAAAAGAGATCATGACGGTTTAACCGCTGATACTCGTTACAACACTTCATGTTTCAAAGCACCACGCTCAGTATTCCAGACGCTCCGAAGATGCCACAACATATTGCCATCATCATGGATGGCAATGGGCGCTGGGCAGCAAAGCGTAAACTGCCACGTATTGCCGGCCATACCAAAGGGGTCGAGGCAGTACGTAATATTGTCCGAGCGTGTATTGAACGTGGTGTTGCTTACCTTACCTTATTTGCGTTCAGCTCTGAGAACTGGCGCCGTCCAGTCGAAGAAGTATCCTTGCTAATGCGTTTATTTACCAAGGCATTAGAGCGTGAAGTCACATTACTCGATGAAAATCAAATCCGTTTGAAAATAGTCGGTGATTTATCTGCATTTAGCCCAGTTATCCAAAATCTGATTCAACAGGCCGAAACACGCACCGCGCAACACCAACGACTTACGCTGACGATTGCGGCAAATTATGGTGGACGCTGGGATATTCTTCAAGCGATGCAGAAATTGCTTGACTCAGGTCAAACGCTTTCCCCGATCAACGAAGAAAAATTAAGCCCGTATCTATCGATGTCATACGCACCTGAGCCTGATTTATTTATTCGTACAGGTGGCGAACAACGAATTAGTAATTTTTTATTGTGGCAACTGGCTTATGCAGAACTCTATTTCACAGATGTTTTTTGGCCAGATTTCAATGCGACCGAACTAGAGCAAGCGCTTAGTTGTTACCAGCAGCGT
>JBIKXM010000061.1:0-6259 GCA_044355755.1 Burkholderiaceae bacterium
ATTCACGCACCGCCAGTTCCCTCTTTACTCCGCAATTTTTCTGCGCCTATCGTACTTGACTACCCTTATACCGATCAGGAATTATTACATTTATTACGACATGATAATGACCCATTTAATCGCTGGGAAGCCGCGCAACGTTTAGCCCTGACACGTATTCTCAAGCTCGCGCAACAACAACGCCAAGGGAGTACCACACCGCCAGTGCAATTGGATGATGCTTTCATCTCAGCGCTAGCCCATGTCCTGCAAGATGACTCCTTAGCGCCTGCTTTTCGTGCCCAAATAGCTACCTTGCCCAGCGAAATTTATGTAGCCCAACATCTTCATCCAATCGATCCTGAAGCCCTCCATTACGCACGCGAATTTGTGCGTGCCACGCTTGCCCAGTCACTTGAAAAAATTTGGCTCCACCTATATCAACACCATCAAACACCAGGACACTACTCACCTGACGCAATCAGCACCGGCAAACGTGCGCTAAAAAATTTAGCCTTATCAATGTTGGCCGAAACACGACTGCCCCAATGGCACGAACTCGCCGCGCAGCAATTCAGGCAAGCCAACAACATGACTGATCGCCTAGCTGCATTACATGCGTTAATCAATACCCAAGCGGCGCAAGGACCATCGGCATTAACTGAGTTTTATGTGCGTTATCAACAGCATGCACTGGCGCTAAATAAATGGTTTCGTCTACAAGCGACGCGCAAGCCGCATGGCGCCGATGAATCAATGGTCACAATAGTCGAGTCATTGATGGCCCACCCTGATTTCAGCATACATAACCCAAACCGGGCGCGTAGCCTGTTACATAGCTTTTGTATCGCGAATATGGCCGGCTTTCATCGTACCGATGGCAGCGGCTATCAATTCTGGCAAGCCAACGTATTGGCACTGGACGCGATCAATCCCCAAGTTGCAGCAACCCTGGCACGTGCTTTAGATCGTTGGCGAGCTTTTGCAGAGCCCTGGCGCAATATGATGCGCGATACACTATGCCAAGTGGCTAATATGCAATTATCAAAAAATACACGAGAAGTCATCGAAAAGGCGTTGGCTGATACATAACTGATTTGCATTTTCCCTGTCAGTGATGCACAAACTGACAGGATGCACAGAAAATTGTTCTAACAAATATTACTACGACGCACTGACACAAAATTATCCTGGTAAGACATACCGATGCAGACAGTATGTGACAGATGACATAAAACAACCAAACTGGGTTTGAGTCAGGTCTGTATTGCTATAAGCAGCAGATATCCTCCAGCTGCGACCATACTGCGTTAGCTTTAATTAAGTAAAGGAGCCGATCTTGAAACGCATCAGTCTCACCCAATACCTAGTAGAAGAGCAACGTCTCAAGGGTGCCATTCCTGCCGAACTGCGTTTGTTGTTAGAAGTGGTCGCGCGTGCCTGCAAAGCAATTGCCAACGCTGTGTACAAAGGCCCACTCACGGGCATTTTAGGCGCGACCGAACTCGCCAATATTCAAGGTGAAAACCAGCAAAAACTTGATATTATTGCCAACGAAGTACTACTCGAAGCGAATGAATGGGGGGGACACCTAGCTGCGATGGCTTCAGAAGAGATGGATTCATTTTACGAAATTCCGCATCGTTATCCATTGGGCGAATATTTCTTACTCTTTGATCCACTGGATGGTTCCTCCAATATCGCTGCCAATATTTCGATTGGCACTATCTTTTCTGTCTTAAAAAAATCCTCAGCGACCGATAGTGTCTCAGAGCAGGATTTTTTACAACCCGGCACACAACAAGTGGCCGCTGGTTATGCCGTTTATGGTCCGCAAACCACTTTTGTTCTGAGTGTTGGTAACGGTGTGCATTGCTTTACGCTAGACCGTGAAACCGGCAGTTTTATACTGACCCAAAAAAACTTATCAATTCCTGCTGACTCGCACGAGTTTGCCATTAATATGTCTAACATGCGTCACTGGGATCAACCCATCAAACGCTATATTGATGAATGTTTAGCTGGGAAAGAAGGGCCACGTGGTAAGGATTTTAATATGCGCTGGGTTGCTTCGATGGTGGCTGATGTCCATCGTATTCTGATTCGGGGCGGCGTATTTATGTACCCATGGGATAAAAGAGAGCCAAATAGACCAGGTAAACTAAGGTTGTTATACGAAGCGAATCCGATGAGTTTTCTAATAGAACAGGCGGGCGGCATGGCCAGCAATGGCCAACAACGCATTTTAGAGTTACAGCCCACGCAACTCCATGAGCGTGTTGCCGTTATTCTTGGCTCAAAAAATGAAGTGCAACGTATCGTCAATTATTATTCTGAAAAAAATATGTCACTGTTACAAACACCATCAATATCATCTATGCAAACATAAATTGACAGTACAGTTATTTTTCGATGGTTAAAATTAAGCAACTGAAAATCTGATAATAAAATTCTAACTATTTATAATATGAAAAACCATTCTCCACAAGAACAAAGCTTAGATCGATGGCGTTTCTCGCTACTCTATAGCCAATCTGGTCGGATATTTTTGCTGGGTTGTTTAGGCTTTACTGGATTTCCGTCTTATTATTGGGTTTGGGATTATTTATTCCCCCAGCCTTACGAAAATTTATGGCTGCGTTTATCAGGCTCTTTATTATTCTTTCCGCTGCTATTTGCATTCCACTTTGAAGACAAAAAGTGGTTTGGCATTTACTTTTATAGCGTGATTACGATTGCCTTCCCATTCTTCTTTATCTTCATGTTTTTGATGAATAATGCTGTATCCGTCTGGGCGCAATCATTAGTTATCATGCTAGCGGTTCTCTTTCAATTTAATCTTAAATTTGCCGTTCTATCCTTATTGATAGGCAGCTCTCTAGCTTATCTGTGTTTTTTCCTAAATACAGGGCTAACAACCATCACGAATTTGCCAGCGCTGATCGAAAGCATACCGACAATTCTATTTTCGATCGTCACAAGTTGCATTGTAAAACTGGGCAGCCATGCTTCCACGGAAGAAAAGCTCGGCACACTCGCAACCGGTATTAGCACTGCTGCACATGAATTGCGCAACCCACTAGCATCGATTACAGGCTACCTCGGTGCAGTTGAGAAATATACCGATAAATTAATTGATTTCTATAAAAAACATGATGAAACCGGTGAACATCATGACGTTCAACCAGAAAAGATAAAAGAAGGGTTTGAGCTAATAAAAAATCAAATTTATTACTCAAACTCGATGATCAACATCCTGGTAACCAATGCTTGGAAAGGAAAAAATAAAACACAAATCACAAAAAAACTCCAAGTACGTGAAATCATTTCCAAGTCGCTTGAACTCTATCCCTTCTTTGACCATAAACAGCGTGCGATTGTTAGGCTCCACTTAGAAGCCGATTTTTGTGTGCATGGTGATGAAAGATTATTTATTCTGGTATTTCATAATCTAATCAAAAATTCTTTGAAATCGATGAATGGCATTAAAGATAGAAATTTAGAAATTGCTATTTCCACCCTATCTCAACAAGAAAAGAATCTTATTCTGTTTCGGGATAATGGCTGCGGCATTGCTAAAAAAAGATTACCTCATCTTTTCCAGCGTTTCTTCTCCTATCCGCCTAATTCAGGAACAGGTATAGGTTTGGCATTTTGTCGCGATGTACTCACCGAGTATGGCGCAGAAATAAGCTGCCACTCTGAAGAAAATGTATACACTGAATTTGTGATGTCTTTTGCAAAATTAGAAACGCCTGGCACAAAAGAATAACATCATACTTGCCTGTCCCCAGGCCGGCTCACGCGCTGTCGCGAGTACCCAAGAACTACTGAGCAGACCCTTTCCACAACGATAGCGAACGGGCCAACGACAACACGCATAGACAACGACGGGGTTTCGTGCAGCACTGCTGCCCCCTCGCACATAAGCTCTAGCTCCCTAGATGTGCTTAACATCATGCCGATAAAGAATTAGCTACTTTTTTTGAGCGGAGCGTTGAAGACCAATTTTGTAGATCGACTTCCTCACGAATTTCGGCACATACCTGAATCAGATAATCCAGTTCTATGTCCGTTAAACTCGAATTCAAGGTTAAGCGCACCATGGATTTATTTTTAGCGGTTGCCGGTGCACAAAAAACCGCACCAAAAATATTTCTATGTTGCAAAGCATTTCTTAATATCAAGGTTTTTTCTTCTGGTCCAGCCTCTAAGGCAATAATCTGCTCCGTACCATCTGTAACGTTATAGCCCAGATCACCCAGTGACTGACGCAAGCGCTTTGTTATCAAACGTAACCGCTCTCGACGCTCATCAGCTGCTTGAATAAAAGTCAAAGCTGCGTTAAACCAAGCAAGTTCATGTCCGAGCAAGCATGAACTAAAGATCGCTGGTCTGGCTTCCATTAAAAAATAATCTTTGAATCTGTCCGAGCAGGTGATAAAACCACCTCTACCTGCAAACGCCTTGGCCAATGAGGTGGTGATGAAATGTACGCGCTCATTGAGACCAAGCTCTCTGACCAAGCCAGCACCACCCGGCCCGTGCGTACCAATTGAATGCGATTCATCGACAATCAAAATACAGCCATATTCTTCAGCAATTTCAACTATTTCCTGAATCGGACAAACGCTTCCATTGGTGCTGTACACGGAATCAACAGCGATCACTCCAGGGCCATGTTTAGCAATTTGTTTACGTAAATGCTGCATATTGTTATGCAGAAAATGTATTCTCGGTGCGCCCGCGGCATGGGCACCTTCCCATAGAGAGGTATGCGAAATAATATCCAAATAAACAGGTATGGTTTCATCGGCTAAACACTGGATCAATCCAACATTTGCGCTCCAGCCGGATTGGCTGAGAATACCATTCTCGACACCTAGATAGCACGCCATACTTTTTTCAAAATGACTTTGTGCATTATCACCGTGTAAAAATACAGCCGACATCAGCATATCTCCGCCACGACGCAACGCCTCTATCTGCGCTTGCACTAATTCAGGCTCACCCGTCAGGCTCAGATAATCATTACTGGACAAATGAATCGCACTTTGACCCGGTGTTTTTCCATGCAACAGATGCTCGCCCCCCCACTGATTATTGACGCGAAAAAAGTGTCGATCGATCCGTTTTTCGACAAACTCAGGAAAGGTGTGGATCTGAGGGCTGTTGATGATTTTTTCTGCGTTGGAAAGCATAGACCTATCTCCCGTTGTGTATGTATAAAAAATAAGGGGAAGTGCTAAATTTCCAAAAAAAACGATTATTTCAATCTTTGAAACTGAGTACGTGGACAGTATCTTCCTGCTTCTGAAAAACAGAAATAAATATTTTCTTTACAAAATTAATTTAGCACTTAATAACACTCTATTAAGAGCAATTTTTACGATTATGGATATTTTCAAAAACAATAGAATAGAAAGAAGTACTTAAGGTGTTCTTTCTATATGCGTTAGCAAGGCTTGCATTGCCTTACCACGATGGCTGACTTGATTTTTATCAGCGAGGCTAAGTTGCGCCGCTGTGCATCTCAACTCAGGGATGTAGAAATAGGGGTCGTAACCAAAACCGTGATTACCCTTAGGGGTTTCGGTGATATAGCCATGCCATTCTTGTTGAATCACAAGCGGCATAGGATCCTCAGGGGAGCGCATCCAGACAAGTACACAGACATAATACGCACGCCGATCTGCACAACCATCGAGTGCATTTAATAATTTCAAATTATTAGCATGATCATCGGCCGATGCTCCAGCGTAGCGAGCCGAATGCACGCCAGGCGCACCTTGCAAAGCAGCTACGCATAAACCCGAATCATCCGCCAGCGCCGCCAAACCCGTAGCATTTGCTGCATGACGTGCTTTTGCCAATGCATTTTCAAGGAAACTCGGAAAGGGCTCAGGTACACTGGTAATACCCAATGTGTGTTGCGATACAACCTGAACTCCGAAAGGCGTCAATAAAGCAGAAAATTCTTTAAGCTTGCCTGCATTGCCGCTGGCAATGACTACACGTTTATTGTCATCACAAAGCTGTTGTTTCATCATCCCAAACTACTAAAAAATAAATCCTTCTAAAACTGCTGTCACAGTATTTTGACTATGCCATAAGTTATGTAATAGTGAGCCCCTTAAGCAAACTACCATGAGTATTCTGAAGACAAGATATCGGTACGCAGCAGAAGACCGTTTATAACCAGCTGCGCAAACAAAATCATAGATTGCGCGACTCGGGCTTCGCTGTACTGTGCTGTGTACTGTCTCATCGCTACGACCCC
>JBIKXM010000062.1:0-6226 GCA_044355755.1 Burkholderiaceae bacterium
GCGATACAGTCGGTATTACGCGTCCTATCGTCAAGCATAATTTTCTGGTGAAAAATGTGCATGAGCTTGCTGTAACAATCAAAAAAGCTTTTTATATTGCAACCACTGGCCGGCCTGGGCCAGTGGTGATCGATATTCCGAAGGATGTGACTGCGCAGCAATGTGTGTATCACTATCCACAGCAGGTCAATTTGCGTTCCTATAACCCTGTTATAAAAGGGCATAGTGGCCAAATCCGAAAAGCAGTTAATTTATTAGTTAAGGCGCAGCGACCTTATTTATATATCGGTGGTGGGGTTGTACAGGGTAATGCCGCACAGCCTTTGCTGAGTTTAGCTGAGCAATTAGGTTGTCCTGTAACGAATACGTTGATGGGATTAGGTGCTTTTCCAGGAACGCATAAACAAAATTTAGGGATGCTCGGTATGCATGGCACGTATGAAGCGAATATGGCTATGCAACACTGTGATGTGTTATTGGCTTTAGGTGCTCGCTTTGATGATCGTGTGATTGGTAATCCGGCACATTTTGGTAGTGTGCCGAGAAAGATTATTCATGTTGATATTGATCCGTCTGTGATTTCTAAGCGTGTCAAGGTGGACATTCCTATCGTTGGAAACTTGGTCGATGTATTAACAGAGATGATCCAGGTATTTGAGCAGCAGACCGATTACCATCCGGCAGTATTGACTAAGTGGTGGCAACAAATTGAGCAATGGCGTGGCTTGAAATGCTTGGACTATGAGCATGGTACCGATGTGATTAAGCCACAGTATGTCATTGAAAAATTATGGGAATTAACGAACGGTGATGCATTTGTTTGCTCTGATGTAGGACAGCATCAAATGTGGGCGGCACAGTTTTATAAGTTTAATCAGCCTAGACGTTGGATTAACTCGGGTGGTCTGGGTACGATGGGAGTAGGCTTGCCCTATGCCATGGGTGTCAAAAAAGCGTTTCCAGATAAAGAGGTGGTGACGATTACGGGAGAGGGTTCGATTCAGATGTGCATTCAAGAGTTATCTACTTGTTTGCAATACAACACGCCGATCAAAATTGTGTCCTTAAACAATCGTTATCTTGGTATGGTACGTCAGTGGCAAGAGTTGCAATATGGTGAACGTTACTCTCATTCTTATATGGATGCCTTACCTGATTTTGTGAAATTAGCTGAGGCCTATGGCCACGTTGGTATTCGCGTCGAAAAAAGTCAAGACGTCGAAGCTGCGCTACGAGAAGCGCTACGCTTAACTGATCGTACTGTATTCATGGATTTTCAAACTGATCCTAGTGAAAATGTTTGGCCAATGGTGCAAGCGGGTAAAGGTATTTCCGAAATGCTTTTGGGTTCTGAGGATTTATGATGCGACATATTATTTCTGTGCTGATTGAAAATGAACCTGGAGCGTTATCACGAGTCGTTGGTCTGTTTTCGGCTCGCGGCTATAACATCGATGCATTAACCGTTGCGCCTACTGAAGATGCCTCATTATCACGTATGACCGTTGTTACCAGGGGGTCGAATGCCATACTGGAGCAGATCACCAAGCACCTGAATCGCTTGGTTGAGGTTGTTAAGGTAGTTGATTTAACTGATGGGGCACATATCGAGCGGGAGTTAATGCTAGTAAAAATACGTGCTTTGGGACGTGAGCGTGATGAGGTGATGCGGACAACCGATATCTTTCGTGGGCATATCATTGATGTCACTGAAAAAACCTATACTATCGAATTGACCGGGCAGAGTAACAAGCTGGATGCTTTTTTAGCTACATTTGATAAAACAGCGATATTAGAGACGGTACGCACTGGGGCTTCTGGTATGGGGCGTGGGGAGAGAATTCTAAAAATATAATTTTTGTGAATCGCAACTTCTGCATAATTTACCTAGCTGGAGTGGTGGATGATCGTTGTGTAGAAGGCTTGATGTGTTATCAATGTATTGTTTTTTTATTTTGGAATTAGATTATGCAAATTTTTTATGATAAAGACGCTGATTTATCTTTAATTAAGGGTAAGCAGGTTGCTATTATTGGCTATGGCTCACAGGGACATGCTCACGCATTGAATTTACATGATTCGGGTATACCCGTAATTGTTGGCGTGCGCAAAGGAGGTGCCTCATGGAACAAGGCGAGTCAGGCTGGTTTAGTGGTTCAAGAAATTGCTGAGGCAGTAAAACGTGCAGACATTGTGATGATGTTATTGCCTGATGAACAAATTGCTGATGTCTATCAACGTGATATTCAACCGAATATAAAACATGGTGCAGCCTTAGCTTTTGCACATGGCTTTAATATTCATTATGGGCAAGTTGTGCCACGTGCTGATTTAGATGTGATCATGGTTGCGCCGAAAGCGCCTGGGCATACCGTTCGTGATACCTATAGACAGGGCGGTGGTGTACCCCATTTAATTGCGGTGGCGCAAAATCAATCGGGGATCGCCCGCGATTTAGCTTTGTCCTATGCTTGTGCCAATGGTGGGGGTAAAGCAGGGATTATCCAAACTTCTTTCCGCGAAGAGACAGAGACGGATTTATTTGGTGAGCAAACGGTACTATGCGGTGGTACAGTGGAAATGGTAAAAGCCGCTTTTGAAACCCTGGTTGAAGCTGGCTATGCACCGGAAATGGCATATTTTGAATGTTTGCATGAGCTTAAATTGATTGTTGATTTAATGTATCAGGGTGGTATTGCTGATATGAATTACTCTATTTCAAATAATGCTGAATACGGAGAATATGTCACAGGCCCACGTTTGGTAACCGCTGAAACTAAATCGGTGATGAAGCAAGTATTAAAAGACATTCAAACAGGAGAGTATGCTAAAAATTTTATATTAGAAAACCGTGCTGGGGCGCCTACACTACTATCACGTCGCCGTCTGAACGCCGAGCATCCGATTGAGATCACCGGTAAGAAGTTGCGCGCTATGATGCCGTGGATTACGCAAAATAAATTAGTTGATCAAAATAAAAATTAAAAGTCAAAATACATGAATTATCCTCATCCTATTATTGCACGTGAAGGCTGGCCTATATTGGGCGGTGCTGTATTGATCAGTATTGTTGTTCATATTTTTCTAGGCTTCGTTTGGGCATGGCCATTCTGGCTATTTACCGTGTTTGCAGTGCAGTTTTTTCGTGATCCCGCACGTGCGATTCCGCAGCAATCTGGAGTGGTGTTGTCGCCAGCCGATGGTCGTGTGGTTGCTGTACAGCGGGCACATGATCCCTATGTTGGACGCGATGCGCTCAAAATTAGCATATTTATGAATGTGTTTAATGTGCACTCTAATCGCGTTCCAATTGATGGGCGTGTTGTGCGAGTAAGTTACTTTCCCGGAAACTTTTTTAATGCAGCATTAGATAAAGCATCGATACAGAATGAACGTAATGCAATGGAATTGCTTACTTCAAGCGGCGACACGGTTACAGTAGTGCAGATTGCTGGATTGCTTGCACGTAGAATTCTTTGCTATGCCAAAGAAGGACAATCGGTCGAGCGTGGACAGCGCTATGGGTTTATTCGCTTTGGTTCCAGAGTGGATTTATATTTGCCATTACATGCTGAACCTTTGGTAACTATTGGTGAAAAGGTCTACGCTACGCAATCTATCGTTGCAAAGCTATAGCTGGCATCTGGCATTTCCTGTCAATTTGTTATCTATTGCAAGATGGCAAACTATAAAAGCGCAATCATCCCCGTCTGTACGGGGGTGAGTTTATATAGTGATCATCAAATGCCAACGGCAGTTCTGTATTCGCTGCAAAATATAAGAGAAACTTATATGTAAGCGTGATTCAATCTCTGCAGTCGCAGGGGTAACAAGTACTATGACAACAAACTAAAGCAGCTAGATAACATTGAGCGATCAGTGGATAGCTGAAGAAGTTTTGTGTCAGTCCTAATGTAAGGAGAGAACAATGAATGGCTTGAATCGTCGAGGCAAGCGCATGTTGAGTAATGTGACGCCTCTGCGTCCGCCTCAACGTCATTGGTGGCGTCGTCAGCAACGTGCTGAAGTTATTAAGCAGGGAGAAACACGTCTAGCTAAAGCGCGTCGACGTGGCATTTATTTGTTGCCCAATTTATTTACTACGGCAGCATTGTTTTGCGGTTTTGTCGCGATTGTTCAGGGGATGAATCAGCGTTTTGAAATAGCAGCGATCGCTATTTTCATGGCGATGATATTAGATGGTATGGATGGCCGTATAGCACGTTTAACCCATACTCAGAGTGTTTTTGGTGAGCAATATGATTCGCTGTCCGATATGGTGTCTTTTGGTGTTGCGCCAGCCTTGGTGATGTATGAGTGTCAGCTAAAGGGTTTGGGTAAATTAGGTTGGTTAGCGGCATTTGTATATTGCGCTGGAGCGGCGTTACGTTTGGCACGTTTTAATGCGAATATTGCAATCGTGGATAAGCGCTTTTTTCAAGGTTTACCAAGTCCTGCGGCGGCGGCTTTAATTGCTGGGTTTTTGTGGTTGATTATGGATAACCATGCATTGATGGATAGCATATCGTTACCGTGGACGGCTTTTGTGATTACCTTATATGCCGGTGTGGCCATGGTAACCAGTGCCCCCTTCTATAGCGGTAAAGCTTTAGATGTGCGTTATCGTGTACCATTTGGCATGCTGGTATCGCTGATAATCCTTTTTGTTGTGGTGTCGAGTGATCCTCCTGTGGTGCTATTTGGTTTATTCGTGTGTTATGCCTTATCTGGGCTGATGACTTGGGTTTATCAGAAAATTCGTCATTTGTTATCGAGTAAGCCCTAATTGCCAGTGTATTTCTTTATTGCTAGCGTTGTGTAGTTATCGATTTTATGGGGCTCGATATGACTGACAGATTAATCATCTTCGATACTACTTTGCGTGATGGCGAGCAATCTCCTGGCGCGGCCATGACAGCCGAGGATAAATTGCGTATTGCTGTCCAGCTAGAAAGACTCAAGGTCGATGTGATCGAAGCAGGTTTTGCTGCCAGTTCAAATGGTGATTTTTTGGCAATTAAAACGATTGCAGAAACTATCAAAGAGGCGACTATATGCTCATTAGCGCGTGCGAATGAAAAAGATATAACGCGTGCAGCTGAAGCTTTAGCCGCAGCACCTGCTTTTCGTATTCATACCTTTATTGCGACCAGTCCATTGCACATGGAAAAAAAACTGCGCATGACACCTGAGCAAGTATTTGAGCAAGCAATCTTTGCGGTTCGTTTGGCACGTCAATTTACCGATGATGTTGAATTTAGCCCTGAGGATGGCTATCGCTCGGAGCCTGATTTTTTATGTCGTATTCTTGAGGCAGTGATAACTGAAGGGGCTACTACGATCAACTTTCCAGATACGGTAGGCTATAGCGTGCCTGAACTATATGGGGAGACGATTAAAAGTTTACGTCAACGTATTCCTAATTCAGACCGAGCAATTTGGTCGGTTCACTGTCACAATGATTTAGGGATGGCTGTGGCTAATTCATTGGCTGGCGTTAAGATCGGTGGGGCACGCCAAGTAGAGTGCACGATGAATGGTCTGGGTGAGCGTGCTGGCAATACTGCGCTAGAAGAGATTGTGATGGCAGTGCGTACTCGCGCTGACTACTTTCATTTAAGTGTTGGCGTAGATACCACCCAAATCGTGCCTACTTCCAAGTTAGTGTCACAAATTACCGGTTTTGTCGTTCAACCTAATAAAGCAGTGGTGGGTGCCAATGCGTTTGCACATGCCTCAGGTATTCACCAGGATGGTGTACTCAAGGCACGCGATACTTATGAAATTATGCGTGCGGAAGAGGTGGGATGGACAGCGAATAAAATTATTTTAGGTAAATTGTCTGGGCGTAATGCTTTTAAGCAGCGTTTGCAGGCATTGGGCATTACCTTTAATCGAGAGTCAGAGCTAGATCAGGCATTTGCACGCTTTAAAGAATTGGCCGATAAAAAAGCTGAAATTTTTGATGAGGATTTACTGACAATTGTGGCAGATGAATCTTCGGTACATTATCCAGAGCAATTTCGCTTTATAGCCATAGCTCAATCATCTGAAACCGGGCAACAGCCTAAAGCCAAAGTTATTTTTGATATGAATGGTAAACACTACGTGGCTGAGGCAGAGGGTAATGGCCCAGTGGATGCAACTTTTAGAGCGATTGAGGCGTGTGTGCACAGCGGTACTGAATTATTACTTTATTCAGTTAACGCAATTACAACTGGCACGC
>JBIKXM010000289.1:0-20118 GCA_044355755.1 Burkholderiaceae bacterium
CAGACGGCATCCTCCAATTGATTCCATCAACGGAAACCAATCCAGGTGCTGACTTCTATAAACAAGAGGCTAAACAAGCGCTCACAACGTTAATACGCGCCTTACAAACCGCCAAACTAGCCTATAACGTAATTGATTTGACCGTTCTTCTTATGAATGGGAACGCCATGCTAGAACTAGAAAGAAAGCTAGCAGACGCAGCCCCTGGTAGCGCTGAATTAAAAGAATTCACACTTTTTCTTGACAAGTTTCGTGTCCCGCCATCGCCACAAAATCCAACCGGTGGCATTGATATGAAAAAGCTTAAAGATGTATTTGGCGGAATTGGTGGTCGTCTGTACTCATTTGGCACAGGTAAATTTGGCCGCGTTATGAATACCTATGATCCAGATGTAAATCTATATGAAGCCATTCGCGCAAACAAAATCATATATGTAGCTTTACCAACCATGGGCAAAGATACCACGGCACGTAACTTTGGTCGAATGGTCATTGCGGACCTTCGCACATCCATTTCTTGGCTGCAAAAACTTCCCGAGTCAGAACGTCCTTGGCCGCCATTTATGGCATTCTGCGATGAGGCTGGGTCCTACGTTAATGATTCATGGAGTCGTATTCCAGAGCAATCACGTTCTGCCCACGTTTTCTTCGTACCAGCAGCACAGACTTGCGCAAATTTTCAGGCCATATCTAACGAGCTTTATGAAATGGTTATCGGAAATGCATGGACCAAGTTGTTCTTCAAAGTAGGCACTCAAGCAACAGCACTGGAAGGCGCAGAGTTAATCGGCAAAAAAATCGGCGTATTACGTTCGTTATCTGACACAGAAACAAAATCAGCCAGCTCCAGCTTTCTGAGACATGCTCCGGAGTCTAATGTAGGGTCTGGGGCATCAATCAATATTGGCGAAAGAGAGCAGGAAATGTACATCATTTCGCCAGATGATCTAAAAGGGTTAACCAAGGGCGAATGCGTAATGAGCTATGGCGGCAATAAGCTCTACAACATTAGGATACCGATGACCAACTTCGACAAAGATGCAATCAGGCGTTTTGGTACATTTAAAGTTAACCGCTTTCGTTCAAGCGGTTTAACAATTGGGGGGGTACGTTGGCGGCCAGCAGGCTTCTTCGATAACGTTGATCGCTACCTTTCCACAAAATCAGTAAAAAAATACCAAGAGCAAGCGATCTCTGAAGACGAAGAAGATATTGAGCATGAAAGAAAAATGGCTCAAACAACACAGAAAAAGCATGGATTCAAATTTGAAGAAGACAGAGAACAAATTAAAGGCGAGTGATATGTATGTCTCAAGCAGTCAAAATTTATCTACTGATAGCATGTGTAGGGATAGTGATAGCCATCTTCTGGAGTCCTCTCAGAACAGCCTTGGCGGGACTAATTTCAGCCTTTTTGACCCCGGCTTTTTTGGGAATACTAAAGACAATCTTTTTGTGGATTTTTTGGACAATGAAGAAAGTGATCGTCTCCCACATAGTGATCTTGAAAAATTTAGTGATGCCTCACAAAGTAATATTTCCAAGCCTTCAAGACGACGAACGAAATCTTTAAGAAAACTTACAGAAGATGACTTTGAAGAAGGTGCTGAACGCAATGCTTTTTTAATCGTAGACGGTTTCGCAAAAAAACTTTTTTCAAACAAATCATCACAAAAAACCTTTACTTCCGCCATTGCTTTCTTCTTCACCATCAGTGATGATGGCAATGGAATCACATTCCCATTATGTTGTGATGTGCTTGGCGCAAGAGCTAATATCATCAGACTACGTATTCAGTATGAATGGTGGCTACGTAGCTCCATATTCACCGGCCCTTTTCCTTTTCACACCGTCCCCATTCCTAAAATAGTCGCTGGAGAAATCATGTACTACGGTGGTGAGAAAGGTTATGCCCTAGCGCGAGAAATGTGGGTTCAACCAGGCATCAGCACTAATGAGCTAATCAGTAGCATTATTGAACTAGATGGTCACAGTAAACGTGACTTGCAATCTGCACTCGAACATTTAGAAGAAAGATTTTTGGTCTCATGCCAAACAGATCGCTGGTATTTAACAGGAAGAAATCCGCTTCTTATGAACATCAGAGCAGAAAGTATTCCAAACCTCCGCACTATACGAGGCGGATCATTCCATTGGAGTCGTCTTTTCGGGACATACGAATAACTAAACTAAAATTTACAGCACAATTAATCTCTAATTTGCAACAAGCGCTTGCTTTTTAGGTATAGCATTTTTCTTAGGCAATGATTTTTGTGTGACTTTATATTTTGGCGGCATACACTGCTCTAAGGATGACATAGTTTCAAATATTTTGCCGTTCTGAATATCGCCAACCAATTTCGTGACATACTTAATTTGTTGTCCCATAAAAGTCTCTAGGTTTAATTCACCGCGTTCAATAGCCTTCAAAAGCTCCTCAAAATAAGCCGTGAGATCCGGCTTACGTAATTGATCTGGAAGAACTTTGTATAGCAAGCGCCCCCTTGCTGTAGAGGCATACACCTTTCGCTTTGCCTCCTTCACTTCATTGATATATTCTCGCGAAATCAAGTTGTCTACAATTGCAGCTCTAGTAGCTGGTGTGCCAATGCCCGTTTCCTTGAGACGAGCCTTCACCTTCGCATCTGTCACAAACAAATGCGCTTTCTCCATCGCATCAATAATTGACGCACCGTCAAATCGTGGTGGAGGTGATGTTTTCTTGGCTTCTAATTCCGCATCAACTATTAGACACTCATCGTAAGCTGTCATCAATGGTAGTAAGCTAACTTCTTCAGTGTTAACTTTCACATCTTCTCCGTCTGAGCGAAATAAAATCTTCCAACCCGCATCAGTCTCTACAGAACCAGTCGCTCTGAAATTCTCACCCTCGCAAAACACCTCAATAATCGTAGAGTTGTATCGATATAAAGGATAGAACTGCGCAAGGAAGTTTCTTACAATCAAACGATATACAGCGAGTTCCGTCTTTGAAAGTTTTCTTAAATCATAATTTTTGATGGTTGTCGGTCTAATGCCATGATGGTCTCCAATCTTCGATGAATTCCATGCTGCACTTTTAATCGTAAAATCTGGACTGCCAGAAAAATCCCATGCATCAGAAAAATTGCTCTGCACACACTCAATGATTTTGCAACTAATAGCGTGCTCATCTTCAGGTAAGTGCGAATAGTCTGTGCGCGGGTAAGTTGTCAGCTTATGCTTTTCATACAGCGCCTGAGCTACATCAAGTGTCTGTGATGGTGATAATCCAAGCATCTTATTACAAGCCTTTTGAAGGTCGCCAAGAGAAAATGGCAATGGTGGATTCTGAGTCTTAGGCTTAACATCGTAATTGGTAACAACCCCGTCTTTACCTAGGATTTTCCGTCTTATATGCTCCACTATCTCGCCATCTATGGGCCTTCCAGATTCATCTAAATACGTAGCATCTTTTGCAGGTTGCCAAATTGCGAAAAAAGTACCGTTTGTATGTTTAACAACAGCTTTGAGCAAAAAATAATCTTTTGGAATGAAATTTTCTATTTCCAAGTCCCTCGCAACAATCATGCATAACGTTGGTGTTTGCACCCGACCTATATGTAAAGCACCATCATTCCCCTTACTTTGCCATGCCTTGGTATATCCCCGTGTGAGATTCATTCCCATAATCCAATCTGCTCTAGACCGAGCAATTGCACAGGCATACAAACGGCTATATTCTTTATTGTCTTTCATCAGCGCAATTCCTTTACGAATTGCAGAAAGATTCATTTCTTGAAGCCAAAGACGTTTGGTTGGCCCTCTATATCGAAAGTAATCCAACAATTCATCGACAATCATCTGCCCCTCTCGTGCAGAATCGCCACAATTAACAACTATGCTTGCTTTTTTTAACAACAAACCAATTACCTTAAGCTGACTTTTAGTCTTCTCATTCTCTTCCATCTTCCACTCAGATGGAATAATCGGCAGTATGTCTAGATCCCATTTTTGATACTGAATACCATAGGCTTCTGGTTTAGCCTGTCCAAGTAAATGACCGATGCACCAAGTTACAACATCGTCTCCAACATGCACATAACCGTTAGCGCGGACAATTTCCCCACTCAGCGCTTTAGCAATATCCATTCCGACACTCGGCTTCTCTGCGATAAATAGGCGCATAGATGATCCGTTAAATAATCATTGCATCAAGGACTCATGCCTTGCTACCACTTGGACACGACGATCCACATGTAAACAATCTACAAGCCGTTTTTTAGAAAAACGACCGAGACAATTTCCATCTGTCGTTGCGCTAGCTTTTCCACGGCCATTCGTCTGAATATTAATAGGATCAGTAAATGCATTTAGATGTTCTTTAACTGCTTCTGCACGTTTCTTGGAAAGATTCAGGTTATATGCCTCTCCACCCAAACGATCCGTGTAACCAACCACCATAACATCGACTTTTTTATATGCCTGAAGTTTATTTCCAAAATCATCTAATATTGATTTGCCTATTAGTGAAATAGTCGAGCTACCAAAGTCAAAAAGTAAATCCGCTGAGAAACTCACTATTTCTTGGGTTTTCAATTCATCCGCATTAGATATGGAAGACGACGATATAGGATCATCTATACGGATAGTTTTAGATGTTACTGCCGGACAATCATCATCACAATATGACCAATAAGCATTAGCTTGCTGTCCAAAAATCGTCACATTTTTATAAAATTGCGTCACCTGTATTGGCAAAAATGATTTTGGTATGTATTGTCTCGATAACTCAGGATTTTTTGTCATAACAGAACACCCCGTAACAGCGACACTTAAACTAAGCATGTAATAAAAACCCCTGCGTTTTTTGTTTGCCATTTTTCTTCTCCAAACCAACACCTACCCTTCTTTCACAACACCAGAAACAGCGCCCTCCTTCGTCGGTCGCGGTTGAGGCGACTACGCGCCTGTTGAGCTGTTTGCACAGCTGGTGATGTGGCTTTGCCACAAGGTGAGCCGCTTACGCGGCCAATGACACGCTACAGCGTGTGTTGTGATGCGCTAACCGCGCACCTCTACTAACCTGTACCCTTCAAAAACCTACCAACTAGCTCTATAAACCAGGCCGCACAACCATATCTGTAGGCCGACTAACGTTGGTTTTAGAAGACCTCTCAAGAAGCCGCAAAACAAAATTGTTATAGCCATCAACCCTACGACAATGAGTAAATTTCGCTCCATAGAAACCAGATATAAAAACGGCAATCGCAGCGGATCTTGATTTGCCTGCTTCACATTGCACAAGAACGCCATGACAAGAATTATTCTTATGAACTTTTTCGAGAAAATCTAGAATTAATCTAGCATCACTTGATGTAAATAATCTCCCTCTACTACCAGAACTAAATTCCGCATCATCAATATCATCAAACTTTATTTTCATGATCATCCCAAAACAAAGGGAAACTCTTGCATCAGATTTATCTGTGTCGGTGATGGAAATAACAGCCCACGAAGCATCTCCACTCATCGACTCCAACTGATTAAGCGAAACGAAATCTACCCAGTTAATCATGTAATTAAAAATATAAAAAGCGACGATGTCTCAGCTCGACACGTCTGCGAAGAGTTCAAACTGAGACATACTTATTTCCGAAGATACAGTGCTATCGGAAATGGTTTGGTTCGATATAGTTCTCCTGTTGGCAGATGGAGTGAAACCATCGACTTACCATCAATCAAGACAATGATGCTTGGCCCAATGCTTTCGCGTCGCGTGGGGATTCTCCATCCCTTTACAGTTTGTGGAGTAAGACGATAATGCTGGTCACTATTTATATCTCGCAATATCCACGTATTATTTCCCACAAATCCAGATTGCTCCACAACTTCAAATGAAGCATGAAAATCTTTGGGTAAGTCAATCAGTGTCATCAAGTTCACCTCACAAGGAGATATTTCGGCAAGAAGCAAATGCCATAATAAACATAGAAGCCTTCACGGTCAAAGTATAATTTTCAGATAGAAAATATAAATAGAACAAAACGCAACAAATTTATTGACAACACTCGACGTAACAAATAGCCTAGTAGATGAGCGATGTCCTCCAAAACACCACTCAAATGCGAGAAGCGTGATTCGCCGTTTTGCCTCCTACCCAGGAGTTCACGTCACCGAAAGGTAGAAATGGGACCAAAGGCTCCACCGCAAAGTGGGGCCTTTGTTGTTTGAATTGTTTGGGAGAATTTGAAAAAATTCCCTTCTTCAAAATCAGAAGGGAATTTTGTTGCGTATGAGTTTAATGATCAATGTCACCAAGCAAACGCTCGTGATGAAGTAGACGAAAATTTATTGACTGCCTTGATATCCTCTTTCTTTGCAACGGGTCGCTCTACTATTTGCTCAAATTTAGAAAAACCATTTTTCATCAATGTTCGAGTGGCTAGCATCTGATCAATAATGGACCTTACTAATACTGCATGGGCATTTAATATCAAACCGTTTTGCGGCAACATAGCAATCGTATTAGTTAGTACAGAAGCAACCTCAGCGATGATTGGATCCAAAAAAGACAAAGATTCAGCCTTTTTTGCTAGGCGTGCAAATACTTCCTTGACTCCTTGTGTATAGCGAATTCCAGATACTTTATCGAGAGATGCATCGCGAAGCATAACGGAAAACTCATGTAATGTTTGCCCAGCTAGCCCAGAAATATCCCCCTCAAGACAACCATTGTCATCTACGTCATCAGCTCTCAAACGAAATGAGGTATAGATAAAGCGAGTGCTTTCTTTAACCTCTTTATCGCTAGGAGCAAGCTCTCTAATCATTTCACTTTCAGATGGATTTTGATTTGCCCAAGCAGTCACATAAGAGCTCATACTTTTGGCCAATTCATCAGCCAAACCATTCCAATCATTTGCAATCCTTGAAAGCTGCTCAAGAAGCTCTGGGGCCCTATCTACAGGGACAGCCCAAGCGTTAAGTGTTTCAACCTTCGTTCCAAAATTTCGACAAATGCGTGTAGCCTCCTGCTTTTTTCGTGTCAATGGACGCAATGTACTTGGGTTAAAACATGATTGCAGAACCTTCTCAATGCGACTTCCATCTTTCTTTCCCTCACCTGTATCCCGAAGCGGGGTGACAATCCTAGTCTGAAACACGACCAAATTTACCCGATCAAGTATATTAAAAATTGACTTATCGCTTATCACAATATCCTCCAATAGAAAACCGTTACCGGCATTTGTTTTGCTAAACGGTCATCCATTGCGCATGTGTAAAAACGTTTTTACTATTCGCCTTTGAATACAAGAAAAAACCCTGTATCTGATATGAAACAGGGTTTTTGTATGATTACATGACTTGAAACGTATAAGATACATCGCTAAGTTGCTTTGCGATGTGCTCTGCAATCTGACGAGACTCATCAAGACTACAACGAATTAACATCTTGTTATCGACAACAGCTTCTTTCAATGCATTAACAACATCACGTACAACTGCCTCCCCATGAGCCCAACTAGTCACACTAATAGTATGGCCATAGCAATAGCCTTTATCGTGTTTCTTTGCCATGAGCGTCTTAGAAATCCATTTCTGCTCTTTATCTAGAGTAGTACGAATAACCGTCTTCGGGGAAATAGTGCCATTTAAAGATAATCCATGTCTCTCTCCTGGGAACACATCGATCCCGACCCAAAAAGCGATCGTGCCATTACCTTCTCGATTAGGATTCACCAAAAAATTCATGGTCGTTTTGGGTACATCCCCAACCTCAGAACCAACAACGTTCTGCATTACCAGAGACTCACCGCCAGACAGTAGAGAAAGGCCAGATGAGCGACGTTGCAAAGTACCTTCTATTGCCATTGCGTCGTCTGACTTAAGACCATCAGTTAAAACAAACTGAAGCGAGAACTTCAATTCATCCTCGGGATGCATCATCAACAAAGATTTGCGTGCATGCAGAATCTTCGCCCACTTAACTAACGTGCGCGTACTAACAGTCGATTCAATATCACCACGTTTAAAAGCAGAGCGAACATCATCTGCTACTTCAGCCAAAATACTAATTACCTTACCAGGCAAATCTGGTATGGCAAGATTAAGCATCCTAGCTTCCTCTTTTGGATCAAGATAATCTACCTTTAACGTGAGAAAACGCTGCATGAAAGCCAAATTCATTCGCTGAACCCCACGATACAAAGGCGAATCATTGCCACAATCTAGCGCATTACCTGTTCCAACAATACGGAAATCAGGGTGAGGCATAATCAATTGCCCTGTTTCAGAAATCAACAAAGGCCCACCATCAAGCACAGTATTGAGCGCACCAATCATACTTGGATGAATAAAATTAATTTCATCAAGCAATAGAAAAGCGCCATTCTGCATAGCGAGAGGAAGTGGGCCATGGACAAACTTAGTTGAACCGTCTGGCAAAATTGAAAGCTGACCGACCAGATCAGCAAACTCCAGCTTTCCATGACAAGGCACTCGATATAACTCACGACCAAGCCTAGCGCAAAGCTGCTCAATTAAAGAAGATTTTCCGCATCCAGTTGGGCCAGTAATCAATAAATTTCGTCCAGATACCCCACCAACCCACAGCAGTAGTTTGCGTACATGATCCTGTTGAAAGTTATAGGCTTGCTCAAAAGATGGAACCATTGAGCCTGGGTTTACGTTAACTGGAAAAGTTATGTCTTTTACCTTCTCATCACTCAAACCAAATAGCTGTTCAAGTGTTTTATCCTCTAATTGCGGTTGAATCATAATGTTCTCCAAAAATATACCGTATTCGGCAAACGATTTGCATGAAGAACATCCTTTGCATAAGCAGCCAATGCACAGCTACCAAGCATTCGCCCCAATCTATTTAGATATAAACCAATACCATTTAATACAAAATAATATGATATGACATCATATTATTTTGTATTAAAAATCCTGGATCTCTATTATTGAAATCCAGGATTTTTGTGTGACTAGAATGCTTTTTGAACAGCATCAAAAAATGAACTAGCTAAACTTTCCTTAGTTAATGCCCTAGAAACTGTATAACCATCATCATGAAGAAGCCTTTCAAATAGATGCCCATCATTACCGATAAAAAGTAATGAAAATTCTATGCCAAGCTTACGCACCTCATTCATCACCGTCAAAGTACGGCTATTACTGTCAGATTCACCATCGGTAATCACCACCACCAATTTGCGTTCTTCATCACAAACCGCTAATGACTCAGCAACCTTCATAATGGCGCAATCAGTGGCTGTTCCATCTAACGGCTTCGTCATTCCTAAACGGCGAGCGGCTGACCAACGACTGTCAAACCTCTTAATCGGCATATAATAGGAACCGTAACAAGCAATCTCAAACGGAACACAATGCCGATTAAGTACCTGTGCCGCAGCACAAGAAACAGCAACCGCTGAAGAAATTTTTGCTTTATCAAAATCAACGCCTCTAGTCTTACCATAAAAATCACTAAACATAGAGGAAGAGCTATCAACCAGAACTGACACTGCTGTATCTAACCCCTGTCCTTCTTCGATACAAAAAAATACATCCCGCCTACCAAAGGAAATTCCAGCAATCCTCTTTCTATCTAGCCTTCCCCCAGAACGTTTATGAAACATAAACGAATCTATTTTCGTCTCAAGAATCGATTCCAAGCGTGTACCTAGCGTAATCTCAATCGGCCTTGCCAAAGATATAGCCGCATCATGATATTGCCTATGCTTAGAGTAAAGCCGCACCATTGGTTGTGCTTGTATAACAGGAAAAACACCATCAAAATCTTCACTAGAATTGCCTACCTCTAACAGTGCATGTCTAATATCACCAGCATTGCTACCAGCCTTACCCTGACTATTAAGTGCAGCCAAGAGCCTTTCCCCCATATCACCCATACCAACTTCATTCTTATCAGCAAACAAAATTTGCCTGATATTTTGTTCAGAAAAGCTATTTGAAGGCTGCCCAGATTGATCGTTGGAGTCAACACCAACCTCTTGTTTAAGCAAAGAAATAATTTCCTGGGCAAGTGCAAGTGCCTGATGAGTACTCATAACTGCATCAACCTTACAAGCCGTATCCCATAACCTAGATACCAAATCCTCACTAAGGATAGGGACTAGCATTGAATGATATGCATCTGCAAACGACTGCAAATGATCACATTCATATAACCTAGCAAGAAGTCCATTTGTAAGGTAGTTAGAGAACATTATGGCAGGATGCTCCACTTCACCAAGTGTTGGTCCAACATACCAGCCAAGTCTAATCATCACATCCATCGATAGACGAATATTGCGAGCACAACCAGGATAAATCTTTGCCTGCTCACGTTCCCCCCACACATCCTCTATCAAATTTGTAAGCGAGACAACAATAGGCTCATATTGCCCGAGATCCACACAAAAATCAGTAAATCGACAATGCATAGCCTCATGATCGATAAGTCCTTCTACCAAAACTGCATGATCTTCTGTACCCAAGCTAGATACAAGCGGCAAAGTAATGGTTTTTCCATCAGTTGATGCCGTATTAGCATTTTTATCAAATACAACTTTAATGCCGTGTCGTCTCCCAATAATGCGAGCCAACAATGCCAACGCACGTGTTTCCTTTTGCATAACAATGTCCTCCAAAAATATGCCGTATCCGGCAAACGATTTGCATGAAGAACATCCTTTGCACATAAGGTCGATGATCAAACAAGAAGAACACCGCCTTGCTCACAAAACACAACCGCAAATCATTTAACATTAAATGATTTCATATCATATCATTTAATAAAATAACAACCGTGTTTATTGCATCATGACTTAATTTTGCATTTGTTTTTATTTTCTGTTGCGTTATATATTGACAAACGGGAACTATTAAGCAATAGTTGATGCACATCTTTAGCAATATAGACGCCCCGTATAGGGGAAATCACGAAAGCTGGCTTAACAAGCAGTTATACCGCCGATAGCGGAAATACGGAGAAAATCATGTCTAACAACGAAAAGACAAGGAAAAAGGCGTGGGGGACTTTAACCCCGCAAGTCGTCGAAGCAATTCAGAACAACTACACAACACTAAGGCAAATCGCAGATCACACTGGCATTAGTTATCGCAGCGTAAATGCAATCATCAATTCACTGGAACTCCAAGACCGCGTGATCGCCGAAAGCTACGAAATGAAGCGATGTGAACAAATATTTAAAGTCATTAGAGCTAATAGGCAAAATTTTTTTAATCGCGGATTTGTTGAACATCCAAAGAACAGAACTCAAAAATCACACAAATCACACCCAATCTTTCCCTTTGCTTTAGATAGACATATCCAACACCAAAAAAAATATACGTCAGGCTCGGTATTGGTACACAGGCTAATTTAGCTTATGTCCACGAAAGCGGTAAATATACTATACAGTATGATGTCATATCATACTGTATAGTATAAAATCATTGGAACCTAGACGATAGGAAAAAATCAAGGCACTAGAACAGGGATTCTGGCTGGGGGAGCGGACTGGTTGTTACGCCGCAGAGCCCCCAAGATACATAATGACCGTATTGCTTGTCCATGTGGCTACACCACTACCAAAGAAATCTTGATCTTCTGTCCACACCGGACAATTCAGGGCTAGTGCCGCTGCCAACACTGGCCAATCACGGGGGTCACGAATACGCTGACGCGCTTTTTCCTCAAATTCACTATAAACATCGAACTCGACACACTGAATCAGCGCAGGCAAACGCTTGAGAACAGCATTACCAACACTCCAATCTAGCCCACGCGCCTTAAAAATGGGCGGGAGGTACTTTTCAGCATCTGAAAAAACTTCATCAGGCGCAAAAAAAGCAGTTGTATGGTGGTATTCGTTGAGTAATTTAAATACCCGTCGGCCCAATACGGCACGGATAAGAATATTGGCATCCAGAACCAAAGATTGGTGGCTCATCCCTTATCCGCCATACGACGCGCTTTAAAATCAGAAACAATTTCGTCCTCGGAGACTTGCAAAGCGGACATCATCGCCTCTAGCTCAGAAGAAGCTTTTTTAAGAGCATCCAATTCCGCCTCGTTACGACCACCGCGCGTAGGAATGTAATAGCCTATCGTTTCACCGTGACGTGTAATCGCCACGGGAGAGGTAGATTCAAGATAAGAAGGAAGGTGCGCTCGGAACTCTTTGATGCCCACTTTGGTTTCCATAGAAACTCCATTTGTGTACTCATGTGTACACAATATAACACGTATTCATCCGTTTTACAAAATCGCGTTAACGACATCAATAGATACCATACAAAACCATACCATTTAATATAACATGATATGATATTAAATGGTTTTATTTAATGCTGTTCCGTGTCTCATGGATATGACCCCTCGTTTGACCTATGGCATCCACACGAGGCTTCTTTGATGGATTAGCAACGGCATCTTCAGGTAATCCCATCTCAGCAGACAACACGCCATCACGCCATTGAACTAAAAGTTCTTCACGTCGATTACGCAGAGCAGGCAACCATTCCGTAATTTGCTCAAGCTGCGTTTGCATATAAACCTCATTGCGGGAAAACATTGATCCAAGCTGGCGTTTGAAATTATTGATGGCGGCAAGTAAAGCCTCTCTACGACAAATCATAGAAATAGTCTCACGTAAAATTGTCTTTACATCCTCTTTCACCGGAGCAAAAACAGAATAGCCCTTAACATGCCTTAAGGCTTCATTATTTTTGAGACGGTTATACAAAAAACGCCCATTGGTAGATTTGTACCACTGCACAATTTGCGGGTGCCGCCCATTAACGCCGCCCCACGGTCTCTTTAGAAAGCGAATCGCTATCTTCCCCGTAACAGATGGCTGGATAACCTCCAAAGCGTAGGCATATTTTTCGATAAGTAAGTCAAGTTTGTAAATTGCAACATAACAATTGCATATTGTCATTTGCAATTGTTCATTACAATATGTTAATTGTTCAGGTCTGTACCGCATAGACCCTGACTTATCTGGCCATGCTGCCATATCTTTCCTTGCTTATTATGTTTCTTATTCTAGGCATCTTAACATGTGCTATTGCAATAGATACAAATATAATTTTCTATCAGTTAATTTAACAAATATAATTGCACTAAATACTATTGCAATAGTACAATGTCATTTGTTCATCAACCCATTTTTAGAGGAAATGTTATGCAAACATGTATCGGTTTCGATATAGGAAGAAGCTCAGTAAAAATTGTGGCTATATGGGAAGGACAACGAGCAGAAATCCTATACCCGTCTTCTGTTTTTCCTGCATTTAAGATTACCGATGACAGAGAGGCCGAATTAGTAGAAAAAGAAACTATTCAAACTAATGGACGTGACTATTTCTTTGGCGAAACCGCCATGTTTCAAGGGCAAGATGATTTAGTTGGCGGAATGCGTGACGACTGGATATATACCGAGCAACATGCGGCATTGTTCTTGGGAGGGTTAAAAAAGCTAAAAGCAGCTAATGTGCCAGGAGTCGATTCAGCAATTATTATCATGGGCCTACCAGCAGCGCATTTCGCATCACAAAAAATAGGCTTAAGCCAAGAGCTTGTGAAATTGGCACCATCAAGAGCTGAACTACGTGTCATGCCACAATCACTCGGCCCATATCACCAAATGATGTTTACAGCAGATGGACAAGAAAATCCTAACTTCAAATCAGATGACGATAGTTGGGCTGTAATTGAAGTTGGTCAATACACAACAGACTACGCATTGCTACTCAAAGGTCACACCATTGAAAATGCCTTTGGGTCCTGCGATGGAATGAGGATTGCCGCTGAACATCTCCAACGTAACCTAAGAAAAAAGGATTTTTCAGTTTCCTTAGTAGAAGCAACCGATTTGTTATGCACAAAAACACTTAAAAACTTTGGTCAACGCATCGATGTTAGTGAAGATGTAAGCTCAGCGGTTGAACCTCTTGCGGCACAAATCATAGACAAGGCAAACCAATTAATTGGAAAATCAACACGTTCATTGGATGGTATTTTAGTTGCCGGTGGTGGAGCGCCACTAGTCTTACCCGCACTCCAAAAAACGTGGCCGCACGCGAAATTAACTGAAAATTCACGTTTTTCTGTTGCGGAGGGTTTTTGCCGCTATGCCTTAGCTTTTAACAACTACCGTCACAGCCAAACTCCTGCAAAAACTGGTACGGAGGGCTAAAACATCATGGCATCCACCTGGGTTAGAGGAAAAACAGATCAGCCAAAGAAGCGTCGAGTGGTACTCATCTATGAAACCATGGACGCACAAAACACTCATTTAGAGCAGCTTCTCGAACGCATTCCTTACGGACAAGGAAACAAAATATTGCTCGAATGTTTGCGAACAGGCGCAAAGGCTATGCTGGCGCAAATGGAAGGGAAAATGGAAAATTTACTTGAAGTGCCATCCCATCAAGAAAATAAACCAGCCGCCACAACAGTCCCGCCAACTCAATTACACAACAATAGCAGCGCGGGATTCAGCAAAGCTGCCACGAGGATGTTTGAAAAAATAGACTAGATAATTTCATATCATACTATATCAGTATGATATGATTAAAAATTAAATTGCATCATTTCAACTTCTTCTGGGAGAGCCACGATGGCTGCATCTAAAGGTAGAATCATTCTAGTCGGTGGAGAAAAAGGCGGTACAGGTAAAACAACCATCGCAACTAACTTAGCCGCACTACGAGCAGCAACCGGGCGTGATGTTTTACTTGTTGATACAGATAGACAGGGTAGCGCAAGTGGTTGGTGCTATACCAGAGATGAGTCCGGCATTGTGCCGCGCATCGCCAGCTTACAAAAATTTGGTAGAGGATTAACTAGGGAACTAGAGGATCTATCAAATCGATACCAAGATATCATCGTTGATGCAGGCGGAAGAGACTCCGTTGAACTTCGTGCGGCAATGGCAATAGCGGAAATTATTGTATCGCCTGTTCAAGCTAGCCAATTTGATTTGTGGACAATCAAGGCGCTTGATGAATTGATCCGACAAGCTCATGGCTTTAATAATGACCTACGCACACTTCTTGTTATATCACGCGGCTCGACACATCACCTAGTTACGGATACTAAAGAAGCAACAGAACTTGCCTCTGACTACGAAACCTTGACACTCGCAAAAACAGTCATTCACGACAGAACAATATACCGACGCGCTGCCGGGCTCGGACAAGGTGTCCATGAATTCGCTGAGTCAAACGACAAGGCAACTCAAGAAATCCAAGAGCTTTATGAAGAGGTTTTTGGCATCCAAGAAGAAAATCACAAAATTTTTGCTGAGGCACTAGGAAATGAGCAAATTTAGTAAAACACCTGGCGTAAAAAATAATCGCCAGCAGTCTGTGGACGAATTTATTGCAGCGGCAAACAAGCTTCCAGAGAGCTATGCTCCCTATCCATGGGAAGATCTAGACGACGCACGGAGACGAACCGTATTCAACATTCGCCTCACAGATGCCGAAATAGCAAAATTAAAATTCATTTCAGAAAATACGCCTCACTCTATGCATGAGTTTTGCATTTCAATCGTAGCACCAGCGATAGAGGCCAAAATTGCTGAGCTAACAAAAGAAAAGAGGCAATAATAACCTCTATACCGCAATGACTATGCTCAACAGTAAATAAGTTTCCTGGTGTAGTGTTTTAAATACTACGCCAGGGACTTCAGCGAATATCAATAATCAAGATAACACAAGTGACCCAACAAGAATTTTTACAGGATGCTATGCAACGACTTGGTATGACATGCGACGAATTTTCCGAACGGATCGGAACAAAACGCCAAACGCTAGACAAATGGCTATTATCAGAAAACAGTCACAGCAATCATGAGATGCCAGATATGGTATGGAAGCTTATTCGCGAGATTTTGGCGCAAAATAAGAATGCGATTTGATACTAATCACACTTAACATCAGGCATCTTCATAATTACCCCTATTTTGACCTAGCGTAATATTTACCCAACTCTTTCAGCATACGTTTCTTCTCAGCCTGGATATAAACACTTGTCGTTGAAATACTCGCATGACCAGATGCCTTCTGTACCACATCGACAGGGACGCCCTGCGCAATCGTTTGTGTTACAAAGGTGTGCCTAAACGCATGGGCCGTGGTTGTTATGAGCTTTTTAGTTTCTTCTTCGCTAAAAATACCTTCAGCAATAAAACGTTTAAGCAATTTTTTAATTAAGAGATAAAGACCATCTCCGGTGTAATGATTTTCGCTGACATGCCGTAAACGTGAAGATGAGGTTGGTGGGGTGGTTAGAGGCGAGAGCAAGGGAATAGGGAAGTCATCACCAATGTCAATATCTCTTTGCCTGTCTTGCCAATGTGCTTGTAGCGCATCAATGTTTCTTAAACTCACGGGGACTTCACGCCACTTATTGCGTTTCCCGAGTACAGCCAGTTCCCAAACCTCGATGATTTCTCCGTCTTCATCCGCAACCTGATTAAACCGCAGTTGGTTACGACAAGCGGTCGCGGCCTCTTCGCGCCGTAGACCAGAATCTCCCATCAATAGCAATGTGGCACGGGCAATCCGCGCCTGTTTGTTCTCGGGTTCCAGGCACAGATCATCAAGAACAGCGATCAATTTATCCCACAGCGAAGCAGGGAGGGCGCGTTCAACTTGCATCGGCGTAATCGCTTGCGCGAGATTGGGATCGCGTACTGCGGCCCAAGGATTACCAGCTAAATAACGCACCTTAACGAGCCAATCAAATGCTGTCCGTAAGATACGCACCGCTTGCCATTGGCTTTTAGTCGAGAGGGGGCCATGAAATGGCCGCCATAAGGGCGAATGCCGCGGTGCGGCCTTCTTGCCTATAAAGTCGGGGGAGGGCGCGTTGAGAAAATCCTTATAGCTTTCGCAGTCATCGACTAATAAGCTGCTCAAAGGTTTTTTTGCCACCTTGATCGCCCACAACACAAAGCGCTCCAACTCTTTTTGATACATGCGATGCGTATGGCCGTGAAAGCGACTCAGATAGGCACGCACTGCGTCTAAATCATGTTTTGCCTGAATAAAGGCAAATTGCGTTGCACGATTGATGCCGGTTTCCCCGGCCAAGTGGTGGGGCAGGGTGATATGGGCTAAGGGTACAAACTGTGTTGATGCACTAGGATCGACCAGCGTCAATGTGGATGCTGGGGAGGGTGCTTGTAAATACTGTGGCTCGATCTCGCCCAAGGTCTGTGCGTGACGTTGCAGCCAATGCACTATCGCTTGCGCACGCAATTGACCTATCCGTGGAATACCAGCCCACCAGCGATGACCGCGAGCGGTAATCCACTGTTTGAGGTCTGCTATCGTTTTTATCCCCTCATTAATCAGGCATTGTGCGGTGCGGGCGCGAAACCATTGGGCAATCGGCTGATCCGGGTAGGGCGGCGCTGGTTTGGCATGGGCCGCTTGAATCAGGACTTCAAGCGCTTTGTCGGTGATGGATTCACTTGTGCGCGCTTTACGCAGGACTTCGGCGATTTTTGGATTGGCAATACAGGCGCGTTCAATCAAATCTTCGCGCATTTTGATCAGGTAACGTTCAAGTCCTTGTTGGCGTTGTGGGCTGTCTTCGCTGTAATAGCGTTCGATGACAGCAAAGGGCAGTTTTAAGCAATAAGCACGCAGCGCGGCATAGTCGCCGATGTTATAGGGCAGGGGGGCGAATTCAATTTGGCTGTGTTGTCCCATCTCGTTTTAAAGACCAGTTTTTTGGCGTAAAGAGTGAAGTCAAAAGCCATTTTCGCTGCAAAGACTCAAAAACGCAATCGTGATAATTGCTGTTATCACGATTGAAATAAAATGCTTTATTAATTTAAGCTTTTTAGATAGAATTAGTTTATCTATTTAGACTAAGTTTAAAAAAGGAGGGCATGATGCATACTATGAATATCCATGAAGCGAAAACGCATCTGTCAAGGCTGATTGAGCAAGTGGCTCAAGGCGAGTCTTTTATCATTGCCAAGGCTGGTAAACCTATTGCCAAAATCGTACCACTGGATGCGCCCAGTTTGAACGAACAACGTCGGGTTGGTTTCTTATCCGGGAAAATTGCCGTACCCGATGATTTTGATCAGATGGGTCAGGCACAGATAGAAAACTTATTTTACGGTGGTGAATGAAATATTTACTTGATACCCATGTCTTGCTCTGGGCAGCCGGTCAGCCAGAACGTTTATCTGAATCCGTGCATGGTTTACTTCAAGACCGGCAGAATCAATTGTATTTTAGTTCGGTCAGTATTTGGGAAATTGTGATTAAGCGATCGTTGGGACGCAATGATTTTGTTGTCGATCCACGTCTATTGCGTTATGGCTTGATCAATAATGGTTATGTTGAGTTGACGATGACGAGTGAACATGCGCTGACCTTAGCGACTTTGCCCAGCCTGCATAAAGATCCGTTTGATCGCATTTTAGTGGCACAAGCGATCACGGAGCCGATGAAATTAATTACCGCTGATGCTATTTTGGCGCAGTACAGTGATTTGGTGATGTTTATTTAAAAAGAATTAGACAGTGGAGGGTGATATGAATATACAGCTGAAACTTATATGCTTTTTTGGGTTTATCGGAACTATTTTTTCAGGCCTAAAGATAGGGGTTGCCTCAGAAAATGGAAAAAATCGTACGCTAGTTGTATGGGGTCCGGGGAGTAATGGAACAGTAAACCGACTTAAGGGGTGACCGCAAGGATTCATACGGAAATGGGCAATATGGAGTTCCCCCTAACTGGTGGACGGGTAAGCGCTTCAAAAAGAAGCGGAATATGGGACATGATAACCGGAGTTATCCACGGTCGACGTAGCGCAAGCTACGCATAGGTCGGCGGTGGGTAACTCTCGTTCTGAGATAAAAATTTTATCTATAGAACTCCTTTCAAAATGGATGGGTGATTGATAGTCAATAGCTGAGTGTCGTCGATGCGGGTTATACCAACCCTCAATCCACCTGAAGACAGCCAGACGGGCGTCGATTTTAGTTTTCCAACTATGCTGGGCAATAAGTTCACATTCAAGGCTGGCAAAGAAGCTTTCGGCCATGGCATTGTCATAAGCATCACCGACGGTACCCATAGACAGTTTCACACCCATTTTTTGACAACGCTGTCCAAAGGCGAAGCTGGTGTATTGACTACCGTGGTCGTTGTGATGGATTACTTGACTAGGTCGCCGTTGCTCAATAGCCATGTCTAATGCTGCTATGACTAGCTCTTTGTGCATCGTATTGCCAATGGCCCAGCCTACAATGCGGCGGCTCCAGACATCAAGCACAATAGCAAGATAGATAAAGCCTGCCCAAGTGGGAATATAGGTCATATCTGCAACCCAAAGTTGATTAGGCGCATTAGCAATGAATTGACGCTTGACCAAATCAGGAACAGGCTGATGTGTCTGATCGCTGCGGGTTGTGATCACATATCCTCGCCTACGACTGATTCCATGCAAGCCAGCTTGACGCATGAGTCGAGCAATGCGTTTGTGGTTAGCGATGATGCCTTGGTCTTTTAACTCAGCACGAATCCTAGGTTCACCATAGCTCCCTTGCGAGCGTTGATGGATGGTGCGAATCTGTTCAGTTAGCGCTGCATTTTGCTGGCTACGTTTTGAGGGTAGACGTGCCAGCCATGCATAGTAACCACTCGATGAAACACGCAAAGTGCGACAGAGTATTCGTGTTGGAAAATAGGCCTGATTTGCCATGATCAATTTGAAGAGGGCGAGAATATCTTCTCGCCTTTCCCGACAAACCAGGCCGTAGCCTTTGCCAATATGTCGCGCTCCATCTTGAGTTGACGCACTTCACGTCGAAGAGCGGATAGTTCTTCTCGTTCTGCTGTGTTCAGACTAGGGTCTGTTGACGTTTTGAAATAAGAGGTTGAAAGGGAGGAGCAAACTCGTAATATTGGAGTTCTGACACAACAACAAAACGAGTTTGCAATGCTCCGATTACTGCTCAGTGATGAGCTATGGTCAAAGCTAAAAGAGATCATGCTACAAGAAAGAATATATGACAAGCCTGCGCTTCGAATAACTGTTGAAGGGATGCGCTACCGAATGAGAGTAGGCTGTCCGTGGCGAGATTT
>JBIKXM010000063.1:0-6135 GCA_044355755.1 Burkholderiaceae bacterium
CTATGCAACCTTTATTGGGACATGGTTTGCAAGCCAATTCGATTGGTTTTTTAGTACCGCCTGACAACCCCATGGTCTGGCGTGGGCCGATGGTCACACAGGCACTCGAGCAATTATTACGCCAGACACAATGGCAAGGGCTGGATTATTTAATCGTCGATATGCCACCGGGAACGGGCGATATTCAACTGACCTTAGCGCAGCGCGTACCCGTAACCGGTGCGATTATTGTGACCACCCCGCAAGACTTGGCATTGATTGATGCACGCAAGGGGCTGAAGATGTTTGAAAAAGTCGGTGTACCTATCCTGGGCGTTATCGAAAATATGAGTTTGCATCAATGTAGTCAGTGCGGACATACGGAACCTATTTTTGGCTCAGGCGGAGGGCAACGCATCAGTCAGGATTATGGCGTCACGCTATTGGGCAATTTGCCCCTTGATATGAATATTCGTGAACAAGCTGATCGCGGCCAACCAACCGTTATCAGCGCCCCCGACAGCAGCAACGCACAAGCCTACCTGCAAATAGCGCGTAAAGCTGCGATACAGATTGCGCGGTTACATCAAGACATCAGTCATAAGTTTCCGAAAATTGTGGTGCAAAATAACTAATTGATTACGCAACATAATTTCACCCATCGCGCGCGCCCTAGCTAATCCTTAACCGAACCATGCCATGAATTTTGACCCCGCCAAACCGATTCCCAAAGAGATTATTTTGCATAAAAAATCACGCACTTTGGAGCTCAAATATACTGAGGGTGAAGCTTTTCATCTACCATTTGAATATTTACGAGTCTATTCGCCTTCAGCAGAGGTTCAAGGACACGGCCAGGGAGCAGCGATACTACAAGTCGGCAAGCGTGACGTTGAGATCGATATAATCGAAACCGTGGGCCACTATGCCATCAAGCCATCTTTCTCTGACGGACATCAGAGTGGCATCTATAGCTGGGGCTATCTTTATGAATTAGCGACTCAATATGCAACACGTTGGCCAGCTTACTTGACAGCGCTGGAACAAGCTGGCGGCACTCGCGACAAATAACACTACTCTCTTTACATAATGGCAAAAACACATTTTGGATTTGACACCATCGACGAAGCAGACAAAGCACATAAAGTTGCCGAAGTTTTTCATTCCGTTGCCAATAAATACGACTTAATGAATGACCTGATGTCTTTCGGGCTCCATCGTTTATGGAAAATCTTTACGATAGCGCAAGCCAATGTGCGACCCGGCCAGCGGGTACTCGATCTTGCCGGCGGCACAGGCGACTTGGCAAGCTCTTTCGCAGAAAAAGTCGGGGCCGCAGGTGAGGTATGGCTAACAGACATCAACAGCTCTATGTTGTCCGTCGGGCGTGATCGACTCTTAAATAAGGGGATAATCACACCATTGTGTCTATGTGATGCCCAAGCCATTCCGTTTGCCAATAACTACTTTGATTTAATTACGGTAGCATTTGGTTTGCGCAACATGACACATAAAGAAGAAGCGCTGAAAGAAATGCGGCGTGTACTTAAACCTGGCGGCAAACTACTCATTCTAGAGTTTTCAAAAATCTGGCAGCCGCTCGCAAAAGCTTACGATTTCTATTCATTTAATGTGCTTCCCTGGCTGGGTAATAAAATCACGCAAAGTGCTGATAGCTATCGTTACCTCGCGGAATCTATCCGCATGCATCCAGACCAACTCACACTCAAAAATATGATGCTTGCATGCGGATTAGATGACATTCAAGTATTTAACTTATCGTTCGGCGTCGTCGCCTTACATCAGGGAACCAAGTTTTAAAATTGACTAGGTGACAACCATGAATGACACTCACAGCCATCCACACCAGACAGATAAAACATGGTGGTCGCGCATACTTCGGGCCGTATTCGGGCTAACTTGTGCGATTGCCATCATAGCAGCCTTAATCCTTGCGTATGCGCTTGTGATTGCACGCCCGAATTTACCTTCTATAGAAAGCTTACTTGACTATCGGCCGAAAGTGCCACTACGCATCTATAGCGCAGATCATGTCCTAATCGGTGAATTTGGCGAAGAGCGCCGCAATCTGACCCATATTGAAGATATCCCCAGCATCATGAAAAACGCTGTACTGGCGATTGAGGATGCACGCTTTTATGAACATAGTGGCGTTGACTATATTGGTGTCGTCAGAGCCGCGCTGGCACACTTACGCGGCAGCTCTTACCAAGGTGCATCGACCATCACCATGCAGGTTGCACGCAATTTTTTCTTAACCAAGGAAAAAACGCTGGCACGTAAACTCTATGAAGTCTTATTAGCCAATAAAATCGAAAACCATCTGACCAAGGATCAAATTCTTGAGTTATATATGAATCAGATTTACCTTGGGCAGCGTGCTTACGGCTTTGCCAGTGCGGCCCAAATTTACTTTGGTAAATCACTAAAAGATATTACGATTGCTGAAGCTGCGATGTTAGCCGGCTTGCCGAAAGCACCTTCCGCTTATAACCCGGTGCGCAACCCAAAACGCGCTTACATTCGCCAGCAGTATATTTTGCAGCGCATGCGTGACCTAAATTACATTACCCCAGCACAATACGAACAAGCCGTGCACGAGAAATTAAAAATTCGGGGCTTAGGCAATGAATTCGCAGTCCATGCTGACTATGTTGCTGAAATGGTGCGACAACACCTGTATGCGCAATATAAAGAGGATATTTACACACGCGGCTTCAAGGTCACCACCACGCTTCTCAAAGCTGACCAAGAAAGCGCTTACAAAGCAATTCGCCAAGGTATTTTAGATTATGAACGGCGCCATGGTTATCGCGGCCCTGAAGCATTCATTGACCTACCGCATAATCAAGAAGGGCGCCAAGCTGCGATTGATGACTTATTTGCAGCTCACCCTGACAGTAGTGATTTATATAGTGCGTTAGTTTTGAGTGCATCTCCTCAGGAAGTACAAGCCGTCTTATCTAATGACACGATTATTCAGATTACTGGAGAGGGGCTACGCTTCGCGGCTTTTGGCTTAAAAGACAATGCTCCGGCAAAATTAAAAATTCGCCCAGGAGCATTAATCCGAGTTAGCCAAAGTCGCACAGGCAATTGGGAAATACTGCAAATGCCAGAAGTTGAAGCGGCACTTGTCGCGATGGATCCTGAAACGGGGGCCATCCGTGCCCTAGTGGGAGGGTTCGATTTTCATCGCAAACAATTTAATCGCGTGACCCAAGCGTGGCGCCAACCTGGCTCCAGCTTCAAACCGTTTATTTATTCTGCTGCACTGGACAAAGGATTTTGGCCGGGTACGGTCATCAATGATGCGCCACTTAGATTTAGCGCCGAGCAAACTGGCTCACAAGCATGGGAACCCAAAAATTATGGCGGTGGTTTTGATGGCCCAATTACTTTACGTCGTGCCTTGGCTAGATCAAGAAATTTAGTAACGATACGTGTGATGCAAGCGATTACGCCAGAATATGTACAAGAATATATTCAGCGTTTTGGCTTTGCCCCAAATAAACACCCCCCCTATCTGACCATGGCGCTTGGCGCCGGTGCTGTTACCCCATTACAAATGGCTGAAGCATACGCCGTGTTTGCTAACGGTGGCTTCATGGTACGTTCGAATTTAGTCCAGAAGATTGAAGACATTCATGGCAATGTTTTATTTGAAATGCAACCACTGCAATTAAGCGAGAACACGCCTAGAGTCTTGGAACCACGCAATGCATTCATTATGGACAGCTTACTCAAAGAAGTAGCACGCACCGGGACAGCCGCCTCTACGAGACAATTAGGGCGACAAGACATTGCCGGTAAAACTGGAACCACGAATGACTCCGTAGACGCTTGGTTTGCTGGATATACGCCAAAGCTGGTGGCCATCACTTGGATGGGCTACGACAATAATCAACGCTCTCTCGGTGAGCGTGAGACAGGGGGCGGTGCGGCTCTACCAATGTGGATAAACTACATGCGCACCGCATTAAAAAATATTCCGGTAGTCGAGCGCACGACCCCACCCCCAGATGTGGTGCAAAGCAGTAGTGGCGATTGGATTTATAAAGAGTACGTTGATCATCGCAATGCGATTAACACTTTAGGCCTGGAGAACGACACCACGCCAATCGACGCGCCAGTAGAGCATGAGGAGAAAAATAAAATCCTCGATTTGTTCCGGGGCAATTAATTAAAAAAATTAAGTAAAGTTACATCGAGCAGGATAGTCTTGCCAAGTCAACATAACTCTTCCTCAACCTTGTGTAAAAAGCTTACTTATGAAGCAAAACAAGCGCGCACAGATCCGTAAAATAAACCTGAATTTAGCATTACAGAGTTTCTATGTTTTATTATTTGGTACGTTTTACTCTTTCGATTTTCACACTATGTTTTTCAATTAATTGCTTTTCCAAGCCACTAACCTCAGTTGATTTATTAACACGCTTTATAGAGTACAACGTAACCTATACCATCAATCAAGATGGCTCTAGCACAACACATTGGCATCAACAATTGCAAATTCTTAAAAATCAGGCTCTCGCTAACAATAAAAGCTATCCGATTAGCTATAGCAAAAGCCGGGAAAAATTAGAAGTGCTAAGTGCCTATACATTAAAAGCAAACGGCACCCGTATTAAGGTACCTCAAACAAATTTTCAAATACAAGAAAATAGCGGTAAGGATGCTAATATCCCCCCTGCTATTTCGGATATAAACGTCATGACCATTATTTTTCCTGACCTCGAGGTTGGCGATTCAATTGTGATCACGGCGCAACTCACAGATATTGCACCACTATTCGCAAATCATTTCTGGACCATCATTACGTTTCCAAAAACACAAGCCTTTGACAACGTACGCATCAAAGTCGATATCCCTGCAAGTATGTGGTTTCAATACCAAGCGCTTGATTTAAAGGAAATTAGTAATATAGAAAAAAATAATCGCAAAATAATTAAATGGGTCTATCAGAATGTACAACCTATCAAAAGCGCTCGGACCGATTACAGCGTATACGATATTGAACAAGAGCCCGGCTTGATCTTCAGTACTTTTCAAAATTATGCAGCAATTGCCGAAGCCTATGGTAGTCGCGCACGCGATAAAGCACAGCTTACCAAGCGCATACAGCAACTAGCTGATCAGCTAACACAAGATAAAAAAACACCGACCGACGTCGCACGCACATTATACGAATGGGTAGCCAAGGAAATTACTTATGTAAAAAACAATGTTGGCATAGGCACATTTGTGCCGCGTAATCTCGATTTTGTACTTGATAATCGTATGGGGGACTGCAAAGATCATGTTACGTTATTACAAACCTTGCTGGCAGCAAAAGGGATACCCAGTACTCAGGTATTAATTAATAGCAATAACCTGTATCAGTTGCCAAAGATACCTTCTCTTATTTTTAATCATGTCATTATTTATATTCCGAGTCTAAATTTATATCTTGATCCCACCTCTAACACTACGCCTTTTGGCATGCTACCTTTCGGAGATCAAGACAAACCTGTACTCTGGATAGACAATTACCAAGCCGAAAAAAGAACGCCTGCCTTTGATTGGCAAAGTAATCAAAGCATTACAAAAACTGATATAACGGTGCAAAAGGATGGTACGTTAGTAGGCAAAACATCGAAAGCAGTTAAAGGCGCACTGGCAGAACAAGCACGTGCCTATTTTCGTAACATGCAAAAAGATGATGAGCCACATTTTTTATCTAACCTGCTGCAAAGACATGGGTATACTGGCATAGCAACTTTAAGCAAAGAAGATGCGTCGGCATTGCTGTCGACCTATCAATATCATGTAGATTTCGCACTCAAAAATCAGGTTCCATCCTCAGGTGGTTTAGCCATTCAATCTCTTTTCGACATTGACCCAACTATTGCGCAAACCATCGCCTTCAATGGGCACATACATGAAGGGAATCTCTCTTTTGATTATGCTTGCCATGGGGGGGAACTTACCGAGGAATATATCTATCGCTTTCCGAATGGAACACGTATTTTGTCGATTCCAAAAAATATCGACTATAAGAATGGACACAGTAGCTACCAAGCTCGCTATCGAAAACAAGGCAATACTGTCCATGCAAAGTTTCATTTTATTATCCGCAATGGCGACACCAATGTT
>JBIKXM010000064.1:0-6064 GCA_044355755.1 Burkholderiaceae bacterium
AAACTAAGCCATAAACAAGATAGCAATCAAACTGATTTTTATCAACAGATGGCTGACACTATTATTGATAAGGCACTCCCTAATCAAGCAGATGATTGCTATCAGTTACTTGCCATACAGAGTTATGGTCAAGCATGCTGGGGACACCAAACAGCCATATTGCGTAATCAAGAAAAAATAGATTTTTTTGATCCGAATGTAGGAGAATTCCATTTTGATAAAAAAACAGATTTTGCTGCCTGGTGGCCTGTTTTTCTTGATTTGGCCAATTACTCATCGGGACAAAACAAAGCCCCTTGTAATGCTTATCAAATTATTTTTTGTGTACCACAACAATAAGTATTGCGCGCCCGATCAATTGCCAGACGGACTTGATTCGGCGCCGTCCCTCCTAGGTGATCGCGCGCTGCCAAGCAACCTTCTAACGTCAACACATCGGATATGTCAGCACCAATCAGTGCCGCTTGCTCCCCTAGGCCGCTTGCTTGGCGTATCGCGTCGATCGATAAATCATTTAGCGTTTGATTGCTCTGGATACAAATACGCACAATACCTGCGACCGCCTCATGTGCGTCACGAAAGGGCAATCCTTTTTTAACCAAATAGTCAGCCAAATCCGTAGCCATGGCATAGCCACGTAATGCAGCCGTCCGCATAACCTCTGGTTTGACCGTAATACTAACGATCATCTCTGCAAAAATCCGCAATGTATCTGAAACAGTATCCACTGCATCAAATAAAGGCTCTTTATCCTCTTGATTGTCTTTGTTGTAGGCCAAAGGCTGACTTTTCATTAAGGTCAACAGGCTGACTAAATCACCCATCACCCGCCCGGTCTTACCGCGTGCTAACTCAGGTACATCTGGGTTTTTTTTCTGCGGCATAATCGAACTACCGGTACAAAATCTATCAGCAATTTCAATAAACCCAAAGCCCGGACTCATCCATAAAATCAACTCTTCGGCAAAACGTGACAGATGCACCATGATCAATGCTGCGCTGGCACAAAATTCAATTGCAAAATCACGATCTGACACGGCATCAATAGAGTTTGCACATACGCCTTCAAATCCTAAAGTATGGGCAACACGGGCTCGATCAATCGGATAACTCGTGCCAGCTAGCGCTGCTGCGCCGAGTGGCAACTGGTTCACGCGCCGACGCGCATCCCGCAAGCGTTGCGCATCACGTTGCAACATTTCCACATAAGCTAATAAATGGTGCCCCAAAGTAATAGGTTGCGCCACTTGTAAATGTGTAAAGCCTGGCAAAACCGTGTCAACATGCTGACTCGCGATATCTAATAATGCATGTTGTACGTTTTGAATCAAAACTAAGATTTGATCAATATGATGACGTAGCCATAAGCGCATATCCGTCGCCACTTGGTCATTACGCGAGCGCCCGGTATGTAAGCGTTTACCGGCATCACCGACTAATTGAGTCAGCCGTGCTTCAATATTCAAGTGCACATCTTCTAAGTCGATTTGCCAGTTAAAGGTATTACTTTCAATCTCTTCACGAATCTGCGCCATACCTTGTTGAATTAGCGCATAATCGGCTGCACTGATAATTTTTTGTGCCGCCAACATCTCCGCATGTGCTAGTGAAGCTTGTATATCAAATAAAGCTAAACGCTGGTCAAATGTAACCGAAGCGGTATAACGCTTAACCAACTCAGACATAGGCTCAGAAAAACGTGCTGACCAAGCAGTTGATTTGTTATGCAAGGGTGAATTCATGAATCCGCTATCCTTCGAGGTTAGAACTAACGCACAACCGCCTTGGCTGTGTTGTTCTTGCCAGGTAGGTCTGCACTAACATGGGCAGACCATTGCGCCGGCTACAGCTGCTGCTCGCCCCGCTGCTCAAGCCTCCGTGCCGTCGGTCCGCGTTGGCACGTCGGGTCAGAACAATTTTGCGCAAGCCCTGGAGTTGTTTAGGTCCAATTTAAAATGACTTTTCCGCTTTGGCCAGAGAGCATCGTAGCAAAACCTTGCTCAAACTGCGTAACTGGAAAATGGTGCGTAATAATAGGACTCAGATCAAGTCCACTTTGCAGCATGGCCACCATTTTGTACCAAGTCTCAAACATCTCGCGTCCGTAAATACCTTTCAATTCCAGCCCTTTAAAAATAACTTGGCTCCAATCAATCGCGGTATCTTTGGGCAAAATCCCCAACAATGCAATTTTGCCACCATGATTCATATTTTCGAGCATGGTTTGCAGTGCACTGGGAATACCTGACATTTCCAAACCGACATCAAACCCTTCGGCCATCCCTAATTCCTGCATGACCTGCGATAGCGAGGTGTGCATCACGTTAACGGCCCGTGTGGCGCCCATTTGTTCAGCCAGTTTAAGGCGATATTCATTAACATCGGTAACGACAACATGGCGCGCCCCGACATGCCGCGCAATCGCTACAGCCATCAAGCCAATCGGCCCGGCGCCAGTAATCAGTACATCTTCGCCGACTAAATTAAAAGACAGCGCCGTATGTGCCGCATTTCCGAGTGGGTCGAGAATCGCTGCTAGATCATCGCTGATATCATTTGGAATTTTGTATACATTGTCAGCGGGAATCACTAAATACTCCGCAAATGCCCCCGCACGATTCACGCCAACGCCGATGGTGTTACGACATAAATGTCTGCGTCCAGCACGACAATTACGACATATCCCACAAGTAATATGCCCTTCACCAGAGACTCGCTCACCTATGGCAAAGCCATTAACCGCACTCCCAATCGCTACAATTTCACCAATATACTCATGTCCGACATGCATCGGCACAGGAATGGTTTTTTGGGCCCAATCATCCCATTTCCAAATATGAATATCAGTACCACATATCGCTGTTTTTCTAATTTTGATCAGTACATCCTGTGGACCAGGAACGGGATTAGGCACCTCAGTAAGGGTCAGCCCTGGTGCAGAATGAAGTTTGACAAGTGCTTTCATAAATTACTAAAAAATTTTATTAAATGTTCAAATAATACCTAATCGATGACCGACATGCACACATGCCGCAACCATTTGTTCAATTTGTGTCTGAGTGTGCGCCGCACTCATTTGTGTACGAATACGTGCTTGCCCCTTTGGAACCACCGGATAGGAAAAACCAATCACATATATGCCTTCTTCCAGTAAAGCTTCAGCCATACGATTAGCTAAGTCAGCATCGCCCAGCATCACTGGAATAATCGGGTGGTCTTGCCCTGCTAAAGTAAAACCGTGTGCCTGCATGGCTTCACGAAAATATTTTCCATTTGCATGTAAACGTTGACGTAACTGCACACCTTCCGCACTCGACAATAACTCGAGCACTTTTAATGAAGCCGCGACGATTGCCGGCGCGAGTGTATTAGAAAATAAGTAAGGACGTGAGCGCTGTCTGAGCAAGTCAACAATTTCCTGACGACCGGACACATAACCACCCGAGGCACCGCCTAGTGCTTTGCCAAGTGTACCAGTATAAATATCAACGCGACCCTCAACCCCACAATACTCAGCCGAGCCCCGTCCATGCGTACCGATGACACCGACTGCATGCGAATCATCAACCATCACCAATGCGTCGTAACGGTCTGCTAAATCACAAATTTCGGCAAGATTTGCGATTGTGCCATCCATTGAAAATACACCATCGGTAGCAATTAATTTAAAGCGCGCGCCTGTTTTTTGTGCTGTTTGCAACTGCGCTTCTAGATCAGCCATATTATTATTCTGATAACGTAAACGCTGCGCTTTGCATAAGCGTACGCCATCAATTATGCTGGCATGGTTTAATGCGTCTGAAATAATGACATCCTGCTCACCTAACAGGGTTTCAAACAAACCGCCATTTGCATCAAAACAGCTACCATAAAGAATCGTATCTTCAGTTCCAAGAAATTGCGATAGGCTTTTTTCTAACGCTTTGTGTATGGTTTGTGTCCCGCAGATAAAACGTACCGATGCCAAACCAAAACCATAGCGCGTTAAACCCTCCTGCGCTACTTGAATTAACCGTGGGTCATTCGCTAAACCGAGATAATTATTGGCACAGAAGTTAAGTACCGGTTTCCCAGAACTTAAGCGGACTTGCGCAGACTGCGAACTGTCAAGGACACGTTCTGTCTTGTAAAAACCCTCTTGCCGTATGCTCTCAAGGGTATTGCGAAGGTGAGTAAAAAATATGTCACGCATAAAACATGCCCCGCTTAAAGTTATATATTTTATAATTATTGTTTAATACGGAGTCTCTCTAGCACAACCTCACGCTTAAACAAGGCTAACACAGCATCAATTGCTGGGGTCTGCGTCTGACCACACACCAACACTCTGACTGGCATAGCCAGCTTGGGCATTTTTATATTATGCATAGTCAAAACTTCTTTAAAGATGGCAGCAATCACATCACGCTGCCAAGTACATTGGCTCAGTTTTTGTCGTAAGTCGATTAATGCCGGCTCGATTGATTCGGATAGGTGCTGACTCAGTAAATCAGGGGCAACAACCAGCGGCTGATAAAACAACATCGCTTGTTGCGCAATATCACGTAAAGTATCTGCTCTATCTTTAAATAAAGCCACGACCTCGATCAAAGCCGGACCATTTGTTAAATCAGCGCCTAAATCAATTAAATAAGGCGCTACTAATGCTGCTAAACGCTGATTATCAGCCTGTTTGAGGTAATGGGTGTTAAGCCAAGTTAGTTTTGCGGGGTTATGTTGGGCTGATGACTTGCCCAGATGCTCAAGATCGAACCAAGCCACAAACTGCTCTCGCGTGAATATTTCTTCATCGCCATGCGCCCAACCCAAGCGTGCCAAATAATTCAAAATCGCTTCCGGCAAATACCCGGCTTGTTGGTAATCACGCACACTCATTGCCCCATGACGTTTACTCATTTTCTCGCCCAGCTCATTCAATACCGTTGGCAGGTGTGCATAGACTGGCGGCGTGCCGCCCAGGGCGCGAATAATATTAATTTGTCTGGGAGTATTGTTCACATGATCATCCCCACGGATAACATGGGTAATTTGCATATCTAGATCGTCAATCACCACACAAAAGTTGTAAGTCGGGGTTCCATCCGCACGTGCAATAATGAGGTCGTCTAATTCTGTATTGGATATCGAAATCTGCCCTTTCACGGCATCCGGCCAAGACACCTCACCCACTAAGGGATTACAAAAACGAATCACCGGTGCCACCCCGCTTGGCGGGGTAGGCAAAACTTTCCCCGGAGCCGGGCGCCAACGGCCATCGTAGCGCGGTTTTTCACCACGCAGACGCTGTGCTTCACGCAACTCATCGAGCTCTTGGTTTGACATATAACAGGGATAAGCTAAGCCCTCTGCCAGCATCTGCTGAATCACTGCGCGATAACGCGGCATGCGTTGTGTCTGATAAATTGGCCCTTCATCAATATCCAGGCCTAACCATGCCAGTCCTTCAAGAATCACGTCTACCGCAGCTTGTGACGAACGTTCGATATCCGTATCTTCAATGCGCAAAACAAAGTCACCCTTCATTTTGCGAGCAAAAGCCCAAGGGTAAAGCGCGGAACGTAGATTACCAAGATGAATAAATCCAGTGGGACTGGGGGCGAAACGGGTGCGAACGTGTGCAGTCATGCTAAAAAAGGTGGGCTAGAAACAGAGCCCACAGATTATAACAATCGCCGTCTTTTAAGTCATGGTAAATTTCCTAGGCTTACCCTAGGCTTACGCGACCTATGCTTAGTCGCTTGTTTCAAAAATCTTTCTACCATTGATAGGCTGTATCGGGCGTGCATTCATTTTGAAAAGTTTTCTAAATGCATGGATCTGCGCCTTAGACAATTCAATCGGTTTTTTCAACACATACCACTTCACCCCCTCACTGCAAGGCGGGGTTGTCAGCGACCCGTCAAATGAATAAGCACTCAAAGAAGATGGCAAAAGTGTATTAAGATCGAATTTGCTTTTGAGGGCTACTGCACCGACCTCTGTTGGGAGATGCCTAAAAATTTCCTGTAACACTGGGTTTTGTTTACCTTGCTTGGCTAAGACCGCGATCACAGCTAAATGCCCA
>JBIKXM010000065.1:0-6051 GCA_044355755.1 Burkholderiaceae bacterium
GTACGCTAGGAAAACTATTGACCTTTGTCGGCCATACCGATGTGGTACCCACGGGACCGATAGCGCAATGGCTGTCGGACCCGTTTACGCCGACACAACGTGATGGCAAATTATATGGTCGTGGCGCTGCCGACATGAAGACCTCAATAGCGGCCTTTATCGTCGCCACAGAGGAGTTCATTCAACAGTATCCGGCGCATCGTGGCTCGATCGCTATACTGCTCACCAGCGATGAGGAAGGACCGGGCATCGATGGCACGATCAAAGTATGCGAACAACTCCAAGCCCAGGGCGAACGCTTGGATTATTGCCTGGTTGGGGAACCCACTTCCAGCCAACAGCTAGGCGATATGATTAAACTCGGACGACGCGGCTCTCTTTCTGGCAAATTGACCGTACGCGGTATACAGGGACATATTGCCTATCCACATCTGGCGTGCAACCCAATTCATTTAATTGCGCCGGCACTGACTGAATTGGTCCAAATACACTGGGATCAAGGTAATGCTTTTTTCCCGCCGACCAGTTGGCAAATGTCGAATATTCATGCCGGAACCGGTGCTAACAATGTCATACCGGGAGAAGTGGTAGTCGATTTCAACTTTCGCTTTTCTACGGCGAGCACGCCCGATCATCTTAAACAACGCTTAATGGCCGTGCTCGATAAGCATGGCTTGAATTATGAAATCGTCTGGCAACTTGGCGGCGAACCCTTTCTAACCGAGTCTGGAGAGCTAACAACGGCACTGATACAAGCAATTCAAGCAGAGTGTCAACTGACGCCAGAATGCTCAACCACAGGGGGTACTTCTGATGGACGCTTTATGGCGAAAATCTGCCCTCAAGTGATCGAATTTGGCCCTGTCAATGCGAGTATCCATAAAATCAATGAACACATTGCCATCCGTGACATAGAACCACTCAAAAATATTTACCGACGTACCCTAGAACAATTACTTGTATAAATGAACTCATATCCCTTTAAAACTTTGCGTGATTTATTACGCTACGCAGTCACCCGCTTTCAACAAGAGCGGCTGTTTTTTGGTCATGGTAATAACAATGCTTATGATGAAGCGGCCTATTTGTTATTACATGGCCTGCATTTACCACTCGATACGCTTGAGCCATTTCTTGACGCGATATTGTTGCCCGATGAAATAATGCATTTAATGACGCTGATCAATCGCCGCATCAAAGAGCGTATTCCTGCTGCCTATTTAACCCAAGAAGCATGGATGCATGGCCTGCGCTTCTATGTCGACCAACGAGTTATCGTTCCGCGTAGCCTGATTGGTGAGTTATTACAAGAAAAATTGGCACCTTGGCTACCCGAGCCAGATGGCATTCAACAGGTACTGGAGCTATGTACCGGCAGTGGCTGTTTAGCCATCATGGCAGCACTGGTATTTCCACAAGCACAGATTGATGCCGTTGACATCAGTGACGACGCATTACAAGTAGCACAACGTAATCGTCAAGATTATCAGCTAGAAGAACGTATTACTTTGTATCAAGGTGATCTATACCAGGCGCTAGAAAATGCCCCAGCAGGCGACCATCAGCGCACCGTTTATGACTTAATCATTACCAATCCACCTTATGTCAACGCGCAGGCAATGCAAAATCTCCCTGCGGAATATCTAGCCGAACCAGCTATAGCCTTGGCAGGAGGGGCCGATGGCATGGATCTGGTGCGGCGAATTATTGCGCAAGCAAAAACCTATTTAAGCCCCCAGGGCTGCTTAATCGTTGAAATTGGTAACGAATACGAGCATGTTATCCGTGCCTTTCCCGATCTACCTTTTACTTGGTTGCCTACCAGCGCAGGCGAAGAACAAGTATTCCTATTACATGCCCAAGATTTGTAAAAATTGGGACTTACGCAAAATTTTCCAGCAAGACATGCCGACGAAGACAGTACAAAACTAGTACGGCAAGAAGACATAACGCCGCTGGGGCGGTTTTCGTAAGCCATCAAAATCTCAAATATGGCTTGCCGCCTGTATCATCGATCAAACCCTAAAATTAAGAGGACATAATTTTTTACTTAGCGTATTACATACAACCGTGACAGGCTACTTGGGGACACTATTATATGTACACAACACCCAGCTAAAAGCGTATGATGTCTCACTTACTTAGATAACGAGGTGCATGATGACGGATAACAAACCGAATGAAATCAAAAAGAAAGCGACAGTTAATATTCCTAAGCCTAAATTTCCACAGCCGAAAGCGCCAAAATTTAACGCTGGCAATGGCGCGGCTAAGGTAATACGTAAGGCGGCTGCACGCGGACGTTAAAGTCGCAGCATGCATCCGCACCACACATCATTCCACGGTTTGGCTGGCAGGCCAAACCCGTGTAGACGGGGTACCGCAATACTGTCATAAACCTCGCCCATTTACCTTGTCTTTTGCCTACTCGTAATATAGTCTCGAAACAGGGTTATCTGTCTGCCCCAAGAAAGCAACTAACACACATTTCTCGAACCAGTTTACGCTCAAGAGACTCTTATGAATTTGCATCAATTCCGTTTTGTTCGCGAGACTGTACGTCAAAACTTTAACTTAACCGAAGCAGCTAAAGTTTTATTTACTTCGCAGCCTGGTGTATCGAAAGCGATTATTGAATTAGAGGAAGAGCTCGGCGTCGAAATTTTTCATCGACACGGCAAACGTGTCCGTAATTTAACTGAGCCAGGCAAACAAATTCTGGCTTCGTTGGAAAGAATTCTGCAAGAAATTGAAACGGTAAAGTCGGTTGGCAAAGACTATGCAGCCGCAGATCAAGGCAGTCTAACGATTGCTACCACCCACACCCAAGCACGTTATATCTTGCCTAAAATTATTGTGGAATTTGCCAAACGTTTCCCGAAGGTACATTTATCTATCCAGCAAGGCAACCCCAGTCAAATTGCAGACATGGTGGCAAATGATCAAGCTGATCTGGCGATCGCTAGCGAACAATTACTCGATAATAAACATTTAGTCGCATTACCCGCCTATGAATGGCAACATAAAATTATTACGCCACCTGATCATGCCTTATTAAAATTACCGCTCATTACTTTACAAGAGCTAGCAAAATACCCACTGATTACCTATGATGCGGCCTTTGCACGGCGTAAAAAAATTGATAGTGCTTTTGCCGAGCAGCAACTCAGCCCGAAAATTGTATTAGAAGCGATTGATGCAGATGTCATTAAAACTTATGTTGAAATTGGCATGGGCGTCGGCATCATTACTGACACCGCATTTGATGCAGCACGAGATACGCAACTGTGCGCCCTCCCAGCTGAGAATTTATTTGGCACACACTGCGCTTATATTGGCCTGAAACAATATGCATATTTACGCAGCTATATCTACACGTTTATTGAATTACTGGCCCCCTCGCTCAAGCGAGAACAGATTCAATATGCGATAAACCATCCGGACAAATAACATAAAATGACAACCGATAGTGATCTTATCAGGGCAACCCCATATCAGCTAACGGCATAACGCAGCAAAACATCGTCAAAGCAGTTTTTCGTGAGTCCTACTGTAAAAGGAGAAGTGAAAATGAGCAAACCGGTTCCGATACTCAAATTACATCATGCCGCTTATCGTTGTCGCGATGCTGAGGAAACACGACACTTTTATGAAGATATACTGGGCCTACCTTTGTATCACTTGATTCAGAGTGATACTGTGCCATCTACCGGAGAATATTGCCCATATACGCATATTTTTTTCCGTTTGCACGATGGCTCTTTTCTTGCATTCTTTGACTTAGGTGACAATATCGCTGCGCTGCCCTCACCTAACACGCCTAAATGGGTTAACCATATTGCCTTGCAAATAGGATCGGTTGAGGCATTAAAACAAATCCAAGCACATCTTGAAAATGCCGGTATCAAAGTGATCGGCCCAACCGATCATCGTGTTTTTCAATCAATTTATTTTTTTGACCCAAACGGCATTCGCCTCGAACTCACCGCACAAATCGCCACAGCAGAACAAATGCATCAAGAATCACTCGATGTGCATCAACAGCTCGCACAGTGGACTATAGCCAAAGCTGCACGCTTGCTATCAAAGAGCACTCGTTAAACTATAAGCAGATTATTTATGTCCAGCTGATGCTTAGATGGGAAGGTATACACGCAGCAGGATTGAAACTAACATACCCAGCACAATCATGCCAACCATACGTCGCGTAAACCAAAAATAAATACCAGCAACGAATGCTGCGATTAAGCCATAGTTATGCAGATGGATAGCCCACTGTCCTTGTTTGTCTAACAACAAACTCGGCACCACTAATGCAATCAGCACCGCCGGCGGAGCATAATGCAAAGCACGCAACACACGTGTTGCAATACGCACACGATTACCTAAGAGTAAAAAAGCGCCTCTAGTCAGAAAAGTCACGAGTGTTAAGCCTGCAATCGCCAACCAAATCTCTATCTCGCTCATCACAGCCTTCCTTATGCCAGTGTCATTTCATTCGTATAACTTTGTGGTGCCAACCACTTTGAGATCGTTGCACAACCATGCACAGATCATACTGTCTTAGCTAGGCTCACTTGCCTTCGTATTCAACTTTTGCACTGCCGTTGGAATTACATAATTCGGGCGGCATAGGCGTCAAATTATTTGGGCTGTCTGATAACGCCGATGCTTTTTTATGTTTAGCCAATTCCTCCGCAAGCACCCCCACCACCACTGCACTGAATACCGCCAGAATCAAATTAAGTTTATACGGCAGGGCGTAGGTTAACAGGGCCACTAAGGCCGCGGTCAAGCCAGCCAACATACCGGTGCGCGTTGTGATTAATGGTAAAAATAATGCTAACAATACCAATGTTCCGGCTAATTCCAGCCCCCAATTGTCTGGAATCGATCTGGCAAACATAATGCCTACCACAGCGGCGCCATGCCAAGCTAACCAATTTAACCAGGCCAACCCATAAAAATAAGCTTCTTTTTCCGCCACAGGCGTCGTATCTGCCGCGTCTGGGAAGCGCTTCTTAAATAGGATAAAGGTAATATCTACCGCCATATACGCGATTGCCAAACGGCGCAGCAAGGACAAACTTTTAAAATGAGGTTGCAGGATCACGCTAAAAACAACAAAGCGTAAGTTCACAATAGCTGCCGTTAAAAACACTGTCCAGAGTGAAACCCCGGCCATCAGTAAAGGCAACGCCGCTAACTGCGCAGAGCCGGCATACACTAAAAATGACATGCCCAAAGCCTGCCAAAGTGTCAGCCCAGATTTAGCCATAGCAATACCGGTAGCCAAGGCCCAAGCAATCACGCCCGGCAGACTAGTTAAAATGGCACGCATGCCTTGACAAAAAGGTTCGCGCATTAGCATATTTTTTCTAAACCAATCTCTATGAACTGTTCAAATAGGGCTTACGCAAGACAAAATGCGCATGTATCAAAGCCAAAAATTATAATCCGTCACCCAAACGCTGGATAGGTAAACGGCTACTTATTTAAATCAAAACAAGCCACAGCTTATCAGCTAAAATTTGCTTCGATCATTATTCCGCTAATATTTTGCGCCTATGCAAGGAGAAACTTAATGTCAACAATGGCAGACCGTGACGGGAAAATCTGGATGGATGGCCAATTAATCGATTGGCGCGACGCTAAAATTCATGTGCTCACGCACAGTTTGCACTATGGCATGGGGGTTTTTGAAGGATTGCGTGCTTATGAAACACCTCAAGGTACCGCCATTTTTCGATTATCAGAACATACCAAGCGCCTGTTTCACTCGGCTAAAATTTTTCAACTCAACATCCCTTTTGACCAAGACACCTTAATTCAAGCACAGCGTCAGGTGGTACGAGCCAATCAATTACGCTCCTGTTATATCCGCCCCTTAGTCTGGATCGGCTCAGAGAAATTAGGCGTGTCCGCTCAAGGTAATACCATTCATGTGGCGATTGCCGCATGGCCTTGGGGCAGCTACCTCGGCGATGAGGGAATTAAAAATGGCATTCGCGTTAAAACCTCTTCCTTTACACGGCATCATGTCAATGTCTC
>JBIKXM010000066.1:0-6028 GCA_044355755.1 Burkholderiaceae bacterium
GTATTGAAAGTGTTGCGCGTGATGTGATTAAAACAGAGAACATTGTTGACTATACACAACGAGAAGGTTTAGTTGATCGTATCTCTCGGCGTCTAGGTGCGTCGATTGGTGAAAGCGCTACTCGTTTTTTATGGAAAGCGCATGTCCATTAACTGCGACCAAGGTTGTTTTTTGGTACTTTGATTGCCTCAGCCAATAATAAAAAAACAGTAGGCCGTTTGTGTAGCGCTTGAATCGCCTGATCATCAAAGCGTTGCCAAGCAGAAATAGGCTGAGAAATAATACTTTCTGTTGCAAGCGTTAAGTCTGTCGCCGCGCAAAGTAAGGTGTGCGGTTTGCAGACCTGTAGCAACGTTTTGAGTATTGCAAGATTGCGATAAGGTGTTTCAATAAAAATTTGCGTTTGTTGTTGTCGTTGTGATTCATTTTCTAATAGACGTAGGCTCTGCTCCCGCTCTTGTTGATTTTGGGGTAAATAGCCGTGGAAAGCAAAGCGTTGCCCATTCAAACCACTCGCCATCAAGGCCAATAAAATAGAACTTGGTCCTACCAAAGGCACTACGCGCACACCTTGCTGGTGTGCCAGTCGGATCAGGTTAGCACCTGGGTCGGCAACAGCTGGCACGCCCGCTTCAGAGATGAGGCCGATATCATAACCATGTTGTAGCGGTGCTAATAATGCAGTTAATGGCTGATTTTGAGTATTGACGTTTAATTCATCCATACTGATTTTTTGGAGTGGATGGCTCAGAGGTGTACAGCTGTCCAGTGCTTTCAAAAATGCACGCGCACTTTTAGCATTTTCGGCGATGAAGTGTGTTAAGCCAGCAATGGTTTTCTGAACAGCTGGCGGTAAGGTAGCGGCGATACCAGAAGCATCAAGTAATCCCAGGGTATTTGGGACTAGGTAAAGCGTGGGCATATTATTCCATTTCATTTGTACAACTAATAGTTCTGGTTGCGGTGTGGGCTTCCTGGTGCGTGGTTACGCAGATGGTGCTGTGCCATCGTAGCTCACTTGCCTTTGCATGCTACTTTTGCGCAGAAAGGGAATGAGTGGAGTCGGTTGCGTCAGTTTTGTCCAGGTGTCATTAATCAACCATAGTTGGCACGCGTGGCGCGACGGCGCACATTAACTCATAACCTACCGTTGCGCAAGATTGGGCTACATCGTCAATCGGCAGTTGTTGTCCCCATAATTCAACCGGGCTGCCTAGATGTGCCTGCGGAATAGGGGTCAAATCGACACACAGCATATCCATTGATACACGTCCAAGAGTGCGCGTGCGTATACCTTCTACTACGATGGGAGTTCCGGTGGGGGCGTGTCGTGGGTAGCCGTCAGCATAACCACAGGCTACGATGCCGACACGCATAGCTTCAGTCGCTGTAAATTGACTGCCATAACCAATACTGGCACCAGCGGCGAGATGTTGAATGGCAATAATTTCACTGGATAGTGTCATGGCCGCTTGCAGTTGATGCGGGAACAAATCATCGAATATGCCACTGGGCGAAGCGCCATACAGCATAATGCCGGCTCTGACCCAGTTTCTATGGGTGTGAGGGTGCCACAGGATTGCAGCTGAATTGGCTAAACAGAGAGGGGCATGCAACCCTTCGGTGGTGCTTAAAAAAAGCTCCAGTTGTGTGCGGATTCCCTTGCTGTTGTCAGCATTAGCGAAATGTGTCATCAACGTAACATCCTGAATCCACGGTAAGGCTTGTAAACGTTGCCAGGCTTTCTCGTATTCGTTGGCAGGGAAACCTAAACGATTCATGCCGCTATTCATTTTAAGATAGACCGCTATATGCCGACTGGGGTGATGCTGTTCAAGCATGCGAAGTTGCGCCTCGTGGTGGACTACAAGCGTTACATTTAAGCGCTCGGCCTGATGTAGATCGTTGACATCAAAACACCCCTCTAACAACAAGATTGGGCCTTGCCAGCCTAAATCGCGTAATTGTGTTGCTTCATTTAAATCGAGGAGGGCGAAGCCGTCTGTGTTTTTTAAGCCGAGATAGGCATGTGGGATACGATGGCCATAAGCATTGGCTTTGACGACAGCCCAAACATTTGAACTGGGCGCAAGCTGTTTAGCCATCGTGAGGTTGTGTGCGAGTGCTTGCGAATGAATACGGGCTTGAAGTGGTCTAGGCATAGAAACAGGAATTTATCACAATCGCGCTAAAAGTGGAGGTGCTTTGTGAGCATAGCAACGTATAAGTGGAAAATGGATAGTAATCGTTTCAGTCGCCCGTGGTGACAATGTTGTTACATAATCGCTGACAGCTTGAGTTAAACATTGTAGACGGGCTTCGCTGGGTAGATGGTTTAAATAGGGCTGCGAGATAACCCATTCAAGCAGCGCATTTGAGTCAGGATAAGTGTATGTGTAAGGTGTTACCTCGCAGTATTCGATAATAAAGCTATTTTCTTCTGCAAGCGTTCTAATTGTTTCGACGGAGACAGGATAATAGCCTGAATGCTTGAAGCTGGGTGGTTGTGGTTCGAGTTGTTCGATTAAGTCAGATAATGTCGGGATTTTGCCGTATAAGTAAACAATCATTTGTCCGCCGGCTTTAAGGCAGCGATGCATTTCATTCATGGCTAAGGCAAAATCCTTTACCCAATGTAAGCAATAAAACGCAGTAATCGAATCAAAATGGTCAGTGAAGCGTTCTGGCAAAGACAAAATATCCATGACTTCAAACGATAAATTCCGATAATAGGGCAGGTATTGTTGACGACAGAAAGCCACTTTATCTGGCGAAATATCGATCCCTAGTAATGTACTTTGAGGTAAACGGGCAGCGATCTCTGCGGTCACTTTGCCATTGCCACAGCCTATATCGAGTATGCGCTGAAACGGGTCACAGGCATTCCAATCATGTTTTTGTAAGCTGGTATAAACACTTTCAAAGTGCATACCTGATGTATGCGCATATTCTTCTGCTGCCCAGATAAGCGCTAGCGAATTTTTGGCGGTTGTCTCGGTATCCTTATGCTGGGTTTGTTTAATAGTGGGCATGAAAGTCCTTTTTTTGTTAGTTAAAAATCACGCAGCATGTTTGAGTATTGTGGATATCTTATCAAAGCCATTAGCTTGATTCGTTAAATGGCTTGAATTGATCTGATAAGCAGCTATTTTATGTAACGTTCTGCGGGTTAGGGTATATGTAATTAAAGTATTGCAAAGAAAGCTGTTCAGCAGATATGGCATGCTTCTTTAATGGAAATTTTTAGACGGTTGTTATTTACAATTAAACTCTGTCGCAAAACTTGATGAAGTAAACATGACATCAACTTACTCGGGTTTTTTTTATTTTTTAAAGGGGTTATTCCCTGAAGTTAACTCGTTTGGAATCAATAGTGAAATCTCAAGATCATTTTTTGTCTTCGGAGCAGGATCCTCAAGACACGCCACTAATCGCAGATAATAGTCTTTTTCTGCGCACTGTGCGCTCGTTTGTGACGCGGGCAGGACGGTTGACTAATAGTCAGCGACAAGCGTTAGAAAGGTTAAGTGGGCAATTTGTGTTGCCATTTCAAGCCGAGCCTATAGATTGGAATGCTGTGTTTCAGCGTACTACTCGAAATATTCTTGAGATCGGTTTTGGGATGGGTGATGCGACTGCCTATATTGCTGAAGCTGCGCCTGATACCAATTTCCTTGGGGTCGAGGTACACCAACCCGGTGTCGGTGCCTTGCTGAAACGTATTGAGGAAAAACGCTTAAGCAATCTTCGTCTGATTCAACATGATGCGATTGAAGTGGTTGAATCCATGATTGCGCCAGAGGCATTGGATGGGGTGCATATATTTTTTCCGGATCCCTGGCATAAAAAACGGCACCATAAACGGCGTTTGATACAGGCAAAATTTATTTCTTTATTAGTGTCGCGCCTGCACAAAGGCGGCTATATCCACTGTGCTACGGATTGGCAAGATTATGCCGAACATATATTGTCTGTATTAAGCGCGGAACCGCTGTTGATGAATACTGCTAATGGCTATGCACCTCGTCCAGACTATCGGCCGGTCACTAAATTTGAACAACGTGGCTTACGTTTGGGGCATGGGGTTTGGGATGTGGTTTTTAAAAAAATATAACCGTTGAGCAAATTTCTTTTTGGCGAAAAATAACGTAGCCCGAGTATCCTGAATCTTAGTAATCGCGGCTACAATCTACACTTCCTTTTTTTAATAAAAATAATAGATTGACCTTCATTACACCTACCTCTCAACCCGTTTTTGCCATCGGCGATATACAGGGCTGTGATTATGCATTTAATCAGTTACTTGAGCGGTTACCTGCGGGTGCATCCATTATATGTCTAGGCGATTTGGTTAATCGCGGGCCACACTCTTTGGAAACGCTACGCCGTATTATCAGCCTGGGTAAGCGTGTACGTGTTGTACTTGGTAATCATGATCTCCATTTTATTGCGCGTGCGCATGGTATTCGTCCTTCTGGTCGGCGTGATACGCTTGATGCTCTTCTGAATGCGCCTGATTTACCAGAGTTAATTGATTGGTTGCGCTGCCAACCACTGGCGCTTTGGCAAAATGGTTTTTTATGCATTCATGCCGGGGTGTTACCGCAGTGGGATCTGGCGCAAACATTAGCGCTAGCTCAAGAAGTAGAACAACATTTGCAAGGCCAACATTATGTCGAGTTTCTCAGGCAAATATTTGGTAATGAGCAACTTTGTTGGCATGACGACTTAACCGGTATACCCCGTTTGCGCTTGATCATTAATGCGTTAACTAGGGTACGTTTTTGCACGGCAGAAGGTTGCATTGATTTCAGTAGCAAGGATGGCAGTAATCCTCCTATAAATTGTTTGCCTTGGTTTGCACACCCATATCGACGTACTCGGCAAGTGCCAATTGCATTTGGACATTGGTCTACCTTAGGGTTTATTTCTGAGATGCATTTGATTAGCCTCGACACGGGATGTGTGTGGGGCGGGAAGTTGAGTGCAATTAGTTTAGATAGTGCTCCGGAACAGCGTCAATTAATCCAGGTGCCGGGTTTGTTGAAATAAAAATGGCCTGATACAGGGTGCGCCGAGGTCTCTAAACATGACGTGTAAAATCCGTATTGGTTACAGCATACCTCGAATTTTCTCTACTTAATCAATGAAGGAACGCAATGGAAGAGAGCAAAAAGGGCCTATCAAGCCATTCCACCTTAGAAAAACAAAAAGCACTTGCGGCTGCTTTATCTCAAATCGAGAAGCAGTTTGGTAAAGGTTCAATTATGCGTATGGGTGACGCAGACGTTGAAAAGGATATTGAAGTTGTTTCAACCGGGTCGCTTACCCTTGATGTGGCGCTGGGTGTCGGAGGTTTGCCGCGCGGACGTGTGATCGAGATCTATGGACCTGAATCTTCTGGGAAAACAACGCTGACGTTACAGGTGATTGCCGAAATGCAGAAAATAGGGGGCACCTGTGCATTTATCGATGCTGAACATGCACTTGATATCGGTTATGCCAGCAAAATAGGCGTAAACACAAAAGATTTATTGATTTCTCAGCCTGATACCGGTGAGCAAGCACTCGAGATCGCTGATGCATTAGTGCGTTCTGGTTCGGTAGATTTGATTGTGGTTGACTCTGTTGCGGCGCTGGTGCCAAGAGCTGAAATTGAAGGCGATATGGGTGATTCCTTGCCTGGGTTGCAAGCGCGTTTAATGAGTCAGGCCCTACGTAAGTTGACCGGAACGATTAAACGTACCAATTCAATGATTATTTTCATCAATCAAATTCGTATGAAAATTGGTGTCATGTATGGCTCGCCAGAAACCACAACGGGTGGAAATGCATTGAAATTTTATGCCAGCGTACGTTTAGATATCCGTCGGGTATCATCGATTAAACGGGGCGATGAATTGGTTGGTAATGAAACACGTGTCAAAGTTGTCAAAAATAAAGTGGCGCCGCCATTCCGTGAGGCTTTATTCGATGTTCTGTACGGCCAAGGTATTTCTCGTGAAGGTGAAATACTCGATCTCGCTGT
>JBIKXM010000067.1:0-5975 GCA_044355755.1 Burkholderiaceae bacterium
GATATTTTTTCAAGGAATTTATGCAAGCTTCAAAGTTTTTTATTTCCACGCTTAAAGAGGTACCCGGTGATACGGAAATTATTTCGCATCAGTTGATGATACGGGCGGGGATGATTCGCAAAGTCAGTTCGGGGATCTATAGTTATTTGCCGATGGGATTGCGTGTGTTACGCAAAATTGAGCAGATTGTGCGAGATGAAATGAATCTTGCCGGTGCCATCGAGCTGTTAATGCCTATGGTGCAGCCTGCGGAATTATGGCAAGAAACCGGTCGTTGGGAAAAGATGGGTGCAGAGTTATTGCGGATTAAAGATCGGCATGGACGTGATTTTGTGATTCAGCCGACTTCTGAAGAGGTGATTACTGATATCGCCCGCAATGAAATTAAGAGCTATAAACAGTTACCGATTAATTTTTACCAAATTCAAACGAAGTTTCGTGATGAGCGCCGGCCACGCTTTGGTGTGATGCGCGGGCGCGAATTCTGCATGAAGGATGCTTATTCGTTTGATCGTGATATGGCAGGGTTAAAGCAATCTTATGATGCCATGTTCGCTGCGTATCAGCGTATTTTTGATCGACTGGGGTTAGTCTATCGGGCCGTGACAGCTGATAACGGTGCGATTGGGGGTACGGGCTCGCAAGAATTTCATGTAATTGCGGAAACGGGGGAAGATATCCTCGCCTATTGCCCACAGTCTGATTATGCCGCCAATCTTGAGGCTGCTGAGGCCTTGCCTTTGTTGACCACACGTACCGCGCCGCAGGCGATGCTGGAATGTGTCCATACGCCAGGACAGGCTAAATGTGAAGCCGTGGCTGCATTTTTAAATATACCTTTAGCACAAACGCTAAAGTCAATTGTGATTGCGGTTGATCAGGAGCCAGGTCAAAAATCACAGATTATTTTGTTATTGCTCAGAGGTGATCATACTTTAAATGAATTAAAAGTAGCTAAATTGCCTGGATTAGCCAATTTCCGCATGGCAAGTGAGCCTGAAATTGTAGCGGCCTTTGATTGTTTACCCGGTTATTTGGGACCCTCGCAGAAACTCATGGCTCAAGGTGTGCGCATTATTGCGGATCGTACGGTGGCGTTGATGAGTGACTTTGTCAGTGGTGCAAATACACCTGATTACCATAATGTAGGGATGAACTGGGGCCGTGATTTGCCAGAACCGGAAGTGGCAGATTTACGGAATGTGGTTGCGGGTGATCCTGCGCCGGATGGTAAAGGGTTACTCAGTCTATGCCGAGGTATTGAGGTTGGTCATGTATTTATGCTGGGAACACGTTACTCCGAGAGTATGCAAGCACGCTACTTAGATGAACAGGGTAAAACGCAATTATTAGCGATGGGATGTTACGGTATTGGCGTTAGCCGAATTTTGGGGGCCGCAATTGAACAAAATCATGATGACTCCGGCATTATTTGGCCTGATGCGCTTGCACCGTTCCAGCTTGTAATTTGTCCGATTGGTTATGACCGGGTCGCGCAGGTGCGCGCCGAAGCAGAGCGTTTATATGCAGAAATTAGCAAACTTGGTATTGATGTCATATTGGATGATCGCGGGGAACGCCCTGGCACAATGTTTGCTGATTGGGAACTGATTGGGATACCCCATCGGCTTGTTGTCAGTGAGCGCGGGCTTTTGAATAATACCCTTGAATATAAGGGTCGACGTGATCAAAATCCGGTGATTTGGCCGATTGCTGAGGTGCTTGCGAATCTACAGGATCACTTAAAAATACTGAAAAAGTGAATTAAGTTTGCTGCCAGCGCGTGACAGAAGTAAAATGTGGACTGTTTAATTCAGAATTTACACAAAAATTGTGCGCAAAGCTTGCTTTGATGCCAATCCGTTAACAAGCATAGCGCGATGGAGATAGTTTTGCGTAAGTCCTATAAATATAATTGAAAGCGGCGTGTCTCAATACGAATACCCCTTCAATGAGCGAATAAGAACGCTTCTGCGGCTCGAACATTTGTTTGAGCGCTTTTCGTTTTTTCTGGCTCAACAGCATCCACATGAGCATCATGTTGCGTTGACGACTCTGTTTGAGATCGCCGATGTGTCTGGTCGCGCTGACTTAAAAGTCGATATGATTAAGGAGTTAGAGCGTCAGCGCAATAATCTCGCTTCCCTTAAAAATAATCCGCAGATTGATGCGGAGGCTTTACAGACGGCTCTGGCTGACTTGGAGCGTGCGCAACGCAGCATAACAGAAATTCAAGGTAAGGCTGGTCAGCATTTAGCTGACAATGAATGGCTATCAAACTTGCGTAGCCGCATTGTGATTCCTGGTGGTACATGTGCATTTGATTTGCCAGCGTATCATTCATGGCTTCGTAGTGATGTGACGGTACGGCACCGTAATATTGAAACATGGGCCAAGCCGTTTTTCCCATTGCGTGAAGGTAGCGAATTACTGCTACGTTTGCTGCGCAGTACAAGTCGCCCGACGCAAGAGGTCGCTATCGGTGGTAACTATCAGCAGACTCTGTCTGGTAAAACCTATCAATTAATGCAGGTCGTGCTGGATGATGACAGTTTGATTCCTGAAATTAGCGCAAATAAGTATATGCTATGGATCCGTATTGCTGAATGTAAAGGTACTAGTAAACCTAAATACGTAGAGAGTTCGGTGCCGTTCAGATTGACATTGTGTACTTATTAAGCGTTGCAAAATGGTGACAAAGGTATTATGTCCGGTCTGTAGTCAAACTGTTTTATGGACCAAGGAATCACTTTACAAACCTTTCTGCTCTGAGCGTTGCAAACAGATTGATTTAGGAGCTTGGGCCGCGGAGGCTTATACTATACCGGTCAGTGAACAAGATAATCTAGAAATAAAAGTAGATGTCACTCAAGGTAAGGCCGCGACAGAATAATCAGGCTTACTGACAGTCGCTGTGCATGATGGTGCGCTAGCGATATTTTTTTGATTGACTGTAAACCAATCAAATCCTTGGTTTTGACACGCTATATGAATCGCTCCTTGATAAACTCTTCTGAGTTGTTCCAGGACACGCTTTTCACAGTTGTTTTGTTGACTGAGGTGAGCTGCGACAACGAGTTCAAGCTCTGTATGTGTGAGTTGCTCTAAAATATAGGCTGCCGCATGATTTGCGAGATGGCCATAGTTTCCACCAATACGTATTTTCAACGATGCTGGGTAACTAGATTGGGCCAGCATATCACTGTCATGATTGCACTCCAGTACCAGGGCTTGGAGTGTCTGTAACCGTTCGATTAAATATGGAGTCGGCATGCCGACATCGGTCAATGCAGCCATGCGACAAGTTTCGGTCTGAAATACGAACTGTACCGGTTCGCGTGCATCGTGGGGCACTGTGAACGGTAGCAGAGCTAAATCTCCAACTGTAAATGTTTGATCAGCTCGGCAAAAATGAATATCAGGCGCTTTTTGCTTGCGCTTTGCCAGCTGACCTTGGGTGGCACAATAGGTGCCATAGGTCATATATAGCGGTAAGCGGTAGCGGCTGGTAAAGCTGTAGGCACTACCAATATGATCACTGTGCTCATGGGTAATCACGACAGCATCCAGATCTTCGGGGCAACATCCCAGACGTGCTAGACGCTGCTCTGTCTCGCGAACGCTAAAGCCGCAATCAAGCATAACTAAACTAGCAGGGGTTTGCACCAGCAGTGCATTGCCTTCACTGCCGCTGCCTAGACTCGCAAAGCGCATATTCAATTTGGTTGTAATTAGATTAGCTCCAGCCCAGCACAGTCCCAGCTACGCTAGAGCGAGCTGCCATGCCTAGGTTGCTAGGGGAACCAACAGCATGGTTTGCCGGAACAATTGTGCGTAAGCCTAAGTTTTACAGTAACGACTAGCGTAGTTGCTGATCAAGTAAACCGAGTATATCTTGTGCAACATTGCCAGTCTCAGGTTGGCCTGATTCATTGAGTATGGTAATGACGCTGTGATTGACACCGTGCTCTGATAATTTGATTTGATAGCGTTGAGCTTGTTTTTTGGCGTTGGCACTGAATAATTTGTCAAAAAAGCCTTTTTTCTCATCTTCTTTGTCGTTGACGTAGCGAACATAGTAAATGCCCTGGCTACGATTGCGATCTTCTACGGTGAAATTAATACGATCTAATGCCAATCCTAGTGAGCGCCATGCATGCTCTACTGTCTCGGATAGGGGTAGCGCAGGTTTTTCATTGATGCGTGTAACGCGCGAGATGGCTTGAGTTGTCGGTGCCACGGATTTAGTAGCCGCCTCATTGGTGGTTGTAACAGCAGTTTTTGCTGCATCAGCGTTTGCCCCTAGGCGCACCATTAAGCGTGATAAAAATTCAGCTTCGAGTTCTGGGTCAGCCGGACGCTTAGTCCACATAGAACGTTCCTTTTGAGCACCGACTAATTCCTCTTGCATGCCACGGTGAGTAATATAGACTTCACTGCCACCATCTGGGGCACGTTCAACACGAATGCGGAATTTGTCGCGTTCGGAGGTAGAGTAAAGGCCATCCAATACTTTGCCTATCGTGCGACGAATAATGTCTTGCGGTAGCTTCGCGCGATTTTCGGCCCACTCGGTTTCCATAATTCCTGTCGTGGGGTTATCAATCACCAGTGAAAAACCAGAATCCTCCCAGAATTGGCGTAATACCGGCCATAATTCTTCGGGTGTTTTGGTAGTAAGCAGCCAACGCTGACTACCTTCACGTTTGATGCTCACACCGGATACTTCGGGCAAGATAGCCGTCTTATTTTTTTCGACGGCAGTGTTTTGATAATTTGAGGCGGTTTCTGTGCTGGGTACCGCATAACGCTGATCACCAGTCGGCTTGGTTAAGTCGGGTGGCACTTCTAAGCGCGAGCGTTCCTTGCTCACAGGCGTTTTGTAGTCAATTTTATCTTCCTCTGTTAGCTCATTGATGGTGCTGCAAGCTGTGAGAGATGTAGCGATAAGCAGTAAAAGCTTTGTTTTTGTAGGAAACATCATAAAGCGACTCTTGAAAAATTAGTCAGACAATTTAAATTAAAACCACTTTTGCTTGATGCAAGGCATCTCGGATCAATGGTTGCATTTCTTGTTTCAATGGCGTGAGTGGTAAACGGATACCATGGGCGATTAATCCCATAGCGTGTAATGCCCATTTTACGGGGATAGGATTAGACTCGACAAATAAGGCTTTGTTTAATGGCATTAACTGGAAATGTAATTGTTTTGCCAGTGCCAGATCCCCTTCGATGGCTGCCATGCATAATGCATGCATGCTACGAGGAGCCACATTTGCCGTTACCGAGATATTACCTTGAGCACCCATCAGCATTAATGTAACCGCTGTTGGGTCATCGCCAGAGTAAACCGCAAATTCTGCTGGGACAGCCTTAAGCAACTGTAAACCGCGATCTATATTACCCGTTGCATCCTTGATGCCAATAATGCCAGGAATGTGCGTGAGCCGTAACACGGTATCGTGACTGATATCCGTCACCGTGCGTCCAGGTACGTTATATAAAATGATGGGTATATCGACCGTTTCCGCAATGGTGCGAAAATGCCAATACAAGCCTTCTTGCGTAGGTTTGTTGTAATAAGGGACAACTTGTAACGAAGCTGCTACGCCGGCTTTTTTCGCAAACTGGGTTAATTCGATTGCTTCAGCGGTGGAATTACCACCACTGCCAGCAATAATTGGAATGCGCCCGCGTGCCTGTGTTACCGCATATTGGATCAGTTCGCAATGCTCGGGTACAGCCAGTGTGGCTGATTCCCCCGTCGTACCAGCAACTACAATCGCATCGGTGCCTTCTGCAATATGCCACTCGATCAAGCGCCGAAAACTTTGATGGTCAATTGTTCCATCTTCATGCATCGGCGTAACAATGGCAACAATACTGCCGGTAATCTTTTTCATGGGTAATTTTGGGTCAATCATTCATGCAATTTGCAAAAACGCTATTGTAGCGGAGCAGAGCCAATAGTCGAG
>JBIKXM010000242.1:0-2893 GCA_044355755.1 Burkholderiaceae bacterium
TTCAGTCAGGGCACAATTCCCGGCGCCGTTTAATCCTTTGCCGGCTGCCAAATCAATAATGACTGAACCCGGGCGCATATTTGCGATAGTTTCTGCACCCAATAATAATGGTGCTGTTTTGCCCGGTATCAGTGCGGTGCAGATGATGATATCCGATTGTGCGGCATGCTCTGCGACCAATATGGCCTGGCGCTCTAGCCAGGCTGGTGGCATTGGGCGTGCATATCCGCCAGTTCCTTGTGCAATTTGTTGTTCTTCATCGGTTAAAAAAGGTACATCAATAAATTTTGCCCCCAATGATGCTATTTGCTCTTTGGCGGCGGGCCTGACATCTGCTGCTTCAACCATCGCTCCGAGCCGTTTAGCCGTGGCAATCGCTTGTAACCCAGCGACGCCGGCACCCAGTACCAGCACACGTGCGGCTTTCACTGTGCCGGCTGCGGTCATTAGCATCGGCATAAAGCGCGGATAAAAATGCGTTGCCAGCAAGACCGCTTTATATCCTGCAATATTCGCTTGAGAGGATAAAACATCCATGCTTTGTGCACGGGTAATGCGTGGTATGGCTTCCAATGCAAAAGCATTCAATCCTGCCGTAGCCAGTAATTGATTGTTGTGCTGGTTAAGTGGCGCCAGCATACCTACCAGCCATGTACCCGGCGACATATTTTGTAATTCAGAGGTCGAAGGTGCACAGACCTTGAGGACTAACTCGGTATTGAATGCTGATGCTGCATTGACAATTTGTGCCCCCGCTGCCGTAAATGCTTCATCTGTGATACCTGCAGCGTAGCCCGCTTGAGCTTGCACATAGATTTGATGTCCTAGTGCCGATAATTTCTTCACCGTTTCCGGTGTGGCTGCTACACGTGTTTCATTAGGTTGAGTTTCTTGCGGGATGCCTATCCGCATAGAGGATATCTCCTTAATCAGACTACTGCACAACTGACTGCGCGTACCAAATTGCAACGTGCACAATGATGTGTGCGGTAGTCAGATTGACTAAATGCGGATCCCTATCCAGGATAGTGCCGCAGCCTAGCAAACTGCTTTTATGATAGATAGAACTGATTTGTTTGAAGTAGACTACATCTCATCAGCAACCACATCAGCGAGCACAACATGATGAGTGTGGTATTGCTTATTATCAGATGAGGCTGCTACATTCATCGGCTCGATTAACCCCACAAAACTAATTGAGCGCCCGGTTCGGGTGGCTTCTTGATGTCTGGTTCTAGGTTGTTGATCATTGGCCGTTTGAGGGGTAGGCGTGCTGGTTAGCCATAGACCATCATGCCAGGTACTGGTCAATTGAGGTGTCGGCAAAGTATCTTTAATACCAAGTATCAGGCCAGCTAAAATGCTGGTGATCACAAATGCAAGCACGATGAATAGCGTCGTGAAAGCGTTATTTGGCGTGGGCGACGGATGCTGATGCGCGCGCACCTTTTTTAATGAGAAAAATGCCAGGGCGCTTAAACTAAAAACAGCTAACACGGTACTGATAGAAAAAGGCAATGAAAGCGTCATAGAAACCCCCTTATTCTTAGTTGGTTATTTAGTAGGAACTACTTTTTCGCAAATCAATAAGATACTGAGACAATCTGTCTTAGTCGGTGTGTTGTTGACGCAGCCAAGTTGATGTCATAACCACCTATTTTTTATGTGTATATTTGTTATCCCCAAGTGAATTTGGCTTAGGGTGATTTTGTATCCACATTAATTAAATAGTTAGAGTGAAAAAAGACCCTTCGTGAGGGTCAAATACACTTAACAGCGTTTATTTAGTTCGACGATAATAGCGTATATAAATGTAAATTCATATTATTATTTTTTTCAGATCATCAGGTAACCCTTTGTTTTTACTTAAAGCCTCGTTTTTTGTGTTGTTTTTATGCTGATTTTGTTAACGTCTATTTATCTTTTTCCAAAAAACTGGAGCACTAGATGAGTAAAACTCGCATCGTGGTCGGTATGTCCGGTGGGGTTGATTCATCGGTTGCGGCTTGGTTACTGAAACAGCAGGGCTATGAAGTCATCGGTTTATTTATGAAAAATTGGGAGGATGATGACGATGACGAGTATTGTTCGGCCCGCCAGGATTGGATTGATGTCGTTTCGGTTGCGGATTTGCTGGGCATTGATGTGGAGGCAGTTAATTTTGCAGCGGAATACAAAGACCGTGTGTTTAGCGAGTTTTTAACAGAATATTCAGCCGGGAGAACACCCAATCCCGATATTCTATGTAATGCCGAAATCAAATTTAAAGCCTTTCTAGACCATGCCTTAGCCTTGGGTGCTGAGAAAATTGCGACCGGTCATTATGCTCAAGTAGCGCGGCGAGAGGAGCGTTTTGTATTACTGAGGGGGAGTGATACCAATAAAGATCAAAGTTACTTTTTGCATCGGCTGAATCAAGCACAGTTGGCACGTACATTGTTTCCGATTGGTCATTTAACCAAACAACAAGTGCGTGATATAGCGCAGCAGCTTGGTTTGCCGAATGCACGTAAAAAAGATTCAACCGGTATTTGTTTTATTGGCGAACGACCATTTCGTGCTTTTTTAAACCGTTATTTAGCCTTGCAACCGGGGCCGATTAAAAATGAGTCGGGTACGCATATGGGAGAACATGTCGGTCTGGCGTTTTATACCCTAGGGCAGCGCAAAGGAATTGGCATAGGCGGACACCGTAATGGCAATGGTAAGCCGTGGTATGTTGCACGTAAAGATTTAGCCAGCAATACTTTATACATTGTGCAAGAGCGAGACCATCCTTGGTTATTGCAGCACACGATTCATTTAGAAAATGTGAGTTGGGTCGCCGGTGCAGCGCCGATGCTGCCACTGATGTGCACGGCGAAGACCCGCTATCGACAGCAGGATGCAGCGT
>JBIKXM010000068.1:0-5947 GCA_044355755.1 Burkholderiaceae bacterium
ATTTCCGTCGGCTCGCAAAAGACGTTGAGATACTGACCGCAACGGCTGAAAATATTTGTCGCATCGCTATGCTCAAAATAACGCTTGCTAAATTACGATGAATTTATTTCAAGACGACTTCTTAGACATAGCCATGAGTTAATTTGACTTCCTCAGAAATCTCACGATGGCGAATCAATACCGTACCGTGAGAGGAAAAATAATGCGCCAATTTCTGCACTAAAAATACTGAGCGGTGTTGCCCCCCAGTACAACCCAAGGCGATCGTTAGGTAGCTACGATTATCCATCACAAAGCTCAGCAACCATTTTTCGATGAAATGGCGAATATCATCAGCCATCGCCAACACGGTTGGCTGGGAACTCAGAAAATCGCTTACAGGCGCATCTAGCCCGGTTAGCGTACGCAACGCCGGATCGTAATAGGGATTCGGCAATGACCGCACATCAAATACGAAATCCGCATCATTCGGTATCCCATGCTTAAAACCAAACGATTCAAACAATAAGGTCAAGCCCGTGTGTTGGTGCTGCACAAAATTACGAATCCACACTTTTAAGGTATGTGGATATAGTTTTGTCGTGTCAATCGTATGCGCAAACTGCATTAACGGTAGCAAAATACGCCGCTCTAACTCTATCGCCTCGACTAACGTCGTTGAGGCATAAGTGTGCGCCACTCCGGCAGAAAAGCGGGCTGATAGGGGATGACGGCGCCGCGTCTCGGAAAAACGTTGCATCAAGGTTTGATTATCGGCACTCAAAAAAAGCATTTCGACCGTGTGCCGCTGCTTTAACGACTGAACAATTTCTGGCAAGACCGCAATCGAAGCCTCATTACGCGCATCAATTGCTACGGCTAAATGCGTCTGTTGCTCTTGTGCAAACGAATTAATTAAATCGGCTAACAGCGTAGCTGGCAAATTATCTATACAGTAAAACCCAAGGTCTTCAAGTATATTTAACGCAATCGATTTTCCTGCACCAGACAGACCGGTAATAACGATTATATGCATAGCGCTAAGTAAATTTCTCTTTAGAATTGATGCAAAACTACCCCAGCGGCGTTAGCCTTGCAGGACAGCGCTGCTCTTGCATGCGCAGATTGTTTCGCAGACACAATGCCGTGTGCAGATTGTACTGTCTGCGCCGACATGCCTGGCTGAAACAATTTTGCATAAGTCCTGATCTTATTTAGAAACCCCGGGGTGCATCGCTTGCTGTTGCCGAGCCATAAAGTCAGTTATCGTATTAATACCCCGTAACTGCAAAATATAATTCCGTACCGCCGCCTCAACCAATACAGCCAAATTACGCCCAACCGCAACTTGAATGCTCATGGTACGAATCGGGGTACCTAATACATCCATGTATTTTGCCTCTAACGGTAAACGTTCAAAGTTTCCTTCATGGCAGCGCAGTAATTGAATGATCAGCTTCAGCTTCATTTTTCTACGCACGGCGGTTTCCCCAAAAATAGTGCGTATATCAAGCAAGCCCAAGCCACGTACTTCCAGCAGATTTTGCAATAAATTTGGGCAACGTCCCTCAACAAAATCTGGAGCCAAGCGGGTAAAGTCGACCGCATCATCGGCGACTAACCCGTGCCCCCTGGATATTAGCTCCAGACCTAATTCACTTTTCCCCAATCCAGAGTCGCCAATCAATAAAACACCCATGCCCAAAATATCAAGAAAGACACCATGCATGGTTTGTTTCGGTGCCCCTATACGGGTAATGTAATGTCGCAGGTGATCAATCACGGCAGCCGAAGCCAACGGACTGGTAAACAACGGTGTAGAAGAGCGCATGCAGTACAGCTTTAGCTCTTCGAGCACGGATAAATCATCTGATACAACTAAAAAGGGCGGAGACAGTGCAATTAATTCGCGCATCTGGCAACGTAAGTCGTCTTCAGTAAGGCGCTGATAATAGGCTAATTCGGGCTGCCCTAGGATTTGGATACGAAAGGGATGGATGAGATTTAAATGGCCAATCAGATCAGCCGATGAAGTCGCTTGCTTGACGAATTCGCGGTCAAATTGTCTATCGGCGCCTTCCTGACCCGCTAACCAAACTAATTTAAGAGCCGCCGCATTATCATCAAAAATGGATTGGGCCGTGACATTTTCTAAGTTAATCAGGTTAGCATGGGCTTGCATATAATGTGGATTTTCTCAAACTAAGATAACAGCGCCATACTGATACTCTCGACCGACTCTTTCAAAAATATCTCTCGAATTTTCTGGTCTGAAAGTAATTGGGCTATTTCCGACAGTATCTCTAAATGCTGTTCTGTAGCCTGTTCAGGCACCAGCAGAAAAATAAATAAACTAACCGGCACCCCATCAGGACCACTGAAATCAGTCAGTGGCTGACTGGTACGCACAATAGCTGCTTGGGGTTGAGATAGACCCTTGATACGGCCGTGCGGAATCGCCACACCACGCCCCAATCCGGTCGAGCCCAGGGCTTCCCGAGCCAACAAATTGTTGACGATATCATGCTGTAAAGCCGGATGATGCTGTGCGAAAAACTGACCGATTCTGTCAAACAAATCGGCAGTTTTCCGAATGTCTAGATCAAGTAATATATTTTTTATCGGGAGTAAAGCAGGTAGAAGAGTCATGCTAGCTTGTTTTTTAGCGCCAAACTGCAAATATACGATAAAAGTAAGAAAGATTCAAAAGAGAATCATGGTGCTTACGCAAACCTATTTGTAGCTAAGATCAGCGTAAACACCATAAACTTTTAGTCATTAAACGCGGAATAATGCTTCACAGATTCGTGGTTATGGATTTGCACGCGCTCTTTATGTTTGAGGATTTGACGATCAAGTTTATCAGCCAAACAATCTATTGCAGCATAGAGGTCGCCATGAGCGGATTCGACGAAAATCTCTTTACCTTTCAAGTGCACATGTACACCGGCTTGCTGCCTTTTATCTTTTTCTTTTTGATTGTCAATCGAGAGCATAACTTGTACACCGAGGATATGGTCTGAATGCCTGAGAGCGCGATCTAATTTAGCTTTAGTATAGTCAACTATAGCTGGCGTGATCTCCAGATGATGCCCAGTAATCTTGAAATTCATAAAGACCTCCTAAACAATCCTGCAAGTAAATATCGTTTTCAGGCAACGATAAAAAACCTTTGTCAGAAAAACAGCCTGCTCAAGATTGATTACATCCGCTCATAGAGACCTATTTGTTTGCCTCAAAATTTTTTATGTCATTTTTCTGACACGATTGCAGCGTAGCAGCATTTCAAAAGAAAACCAAGAATAATGTCTGAATCTTTACCCTTCACAACTAAGGTTTCACAAAAATAAGCTAAGCAATTGATTTGAAAATATTTTTATCAGTTCAATATATTAATTATGTAAATAACTATCGTTTTTGGCGGCCTCATCTTTACAGTATCCCCAAGCCATTCTGTACCTGCTCTGCTGCACGCAATACCGCACGTGCTTTTGCCTCTGTTTCTTGCCACTCTTTTTCCGGCTCTGAATTCGCCACAATCCCGGCCCCCGCTTGCACATGCAAATTGCCATTTTGAATCACACCGGTACGAATCGCGATAGCCAAATCCATCGCGCCACTAAACGATAAATAGCCAACCGCACCGCCATAGATTCCGCGTTTCGAGACTTCTACTTGATCAATTAATTCCATAGCCTTAACTTTCGGTGCACCTGATAAAGTACCTGCCGGAAAACATGCTTTTAGCACCTCCATATTAGTGATCTCTTGCGCGACCTGCCCCTCCACTGAGCTCACTAAATGCTGTACATGTGAATATTTCTCGATAGCCATTTGCTCAGTCACTACAACGGTTCCGGTTTGCGCGATACGGCCCACATCATTACGTGCCAAATCGATCAACATGACATGTTCAGCCACTTCCTTCGGGTCATTTTTTAAGCTCTCAGCTAAAGCCTGATCTTGCTCTGGCGTCACACCTCGAGGGCGCGTACCGGCCAAGGGGCGAATGACGACAAACTGTTTTGTCTGATCAGCTATTTTGCGTGCCTCTTTACGCACCAATATTTCAGGCGAAGCGCCGACTATTTGCGTATCACCAAAATTGTAAAAATACATATAGGGCGATGGGTTAAGCTGACGCAGCGCTCTATACAAAGAGATTGGCGCATCACGAAAAGGTTTAATCAAGCGCTGTGCAAGTACCACCTGCATCGCATCCCCGGCCATGATCGCCTCTTTAATATGCGCCACTGCCTTTAAGAAGTCTTCTTTAGCGAATTCGCGCATGGTTTCTGTGTGCAGCGTGGGGCTGGTAATTGGCGGCGTCACCGGCTGTAAAATACGCTGACGCAACTCCCGCAAGCGTGCACAGGCCCTGGCATAGGCATCGGTATGCTGTGGATCGGCATACACGATGAGATATAGCTTGCCCAAAAAATTATCAATCACCGCTAATTCTTCGGTAAGTAATAGTTGAATATCGGGGATATTCAGCACATCTGGAGGGGCCGTCTTCGCCAGACGGGCTTCAATTAAACGAATCGTATCGTAAGCAAAGTAACCCACTAACCCGCCACAAAATCGTGGCAATCCTGGGCGTAATGCGACCTTAAAACGTGCTTGATAGCGCTCAATAAAATCGAGTGGGTTACCCGTATCGGTCTCAACCGTCTGTCCCTGCGTAATCACCTCTGTTTGCTGCCCGTGGACACGAATCAAAGTCTGAGCCGGTAGACCAATAAATGAATAGCGCCCAAAACGCTCGCCACCGATGACTGACTCTAACAGGAAGGTATGACCACCCTGATTTTGGGTCTGTGCCAGTTTCAGATATAAGGACAAAGGCGTTTCAAGATCGGCCAGTGTTTCGCTGATCAAAGGGATACGGTTAAACCCTTGTTCTGCCAGCGCATCAAACTCTAATTCAGTGATCACGATAATTTTCTATATTTAGGCTATCCAACCGCACGCAACTCGGCACGCATATCACGTATCACTTTGGCATAATCAGGCTGACCATAAATAGCCGACCCAAAGACAAATACATCTGCACCTGCCATAGCAATTTCAGCGATATTGTCTACCTTCACCCCCCCATCGACTTCCAGCAAAATTTTGCGATGGCTGTGTTCAGCATAACGATCTAGCAATAAGCGCGTTTGTTTCAATTTTTGCAAGGTATGCGGAATAAACTGCTGCCCACCAAAACCCGGGTTAACCGACATTAACAATACCAAATCGATTTGATCAAGCAGATGTTCTAATACGTTTAATGGTGTGGCCGGATTCAGTACCAAGCCCGCTTGGCAACCATGCTCACGAATCAACGACAACGTACGATGCACATGCTCACTTGCTTCGGGATGAAAACTAATCACTGTCGCCCCTGCTTGCGCAAACGCAGGAATCAAGGCATCGACCGGTTTAACCATCAAATGCACATCGATGGGAACAGGGCTGCCGTTCTTATTGGCATGTGGCCGTACTGCCTGACAGACCAGCGGCCCAACGGTCAGATTAGGAACATAATGATTGTCCATAACATCAAAATGAATCCAGTCTGCGCCAGCCACCAAAACATCGCGTACTTCTTCTCCAAGCCTGGAAAAATCAGCAGATAAAATTGACGGGGCAAAATAGAAATGCGACATAATATATTCCGGAAATGCAATGCGCTAACATTCTACCTGTTTAGCTGAATAAAACGCTATATTCCATCCTCTAGCACTGCGCACGTGCCCGCATAGATAACCGTCCCGACTTAGGCAAAATTTACCGAGTAAGGTCAAGCAATCAAGACCATACGTGGTACGCGACACGTTAACCGCCAGGCTGGCACAATGGAATAGACCAACAACGCTGCGCTTCTGAGTACCGTTAGTTTGGCGTACTCGTTACAGCGCACCAGCACGATTAAGCAGCGCCATACGGCTAGGATGAGTTTGTCTCAGTCCTTGCGCGTGGA
>JBIKXM010000069.1:0-5928 GCA_044355755.1 Burkholderiaceae bacterium
TTTAAATGCTGCTATTTTGGAGGAAGCGAAATGGCAGCAAGAATTAGGTCGAGCCAGCGATTATCAAGAAGGAGTGCAGGCATTTATCGAAAAGCGTACACCGGTATTTAGTGATCGTTAAGATGATACATAATCAACACTCTTTAACTGCTCAAGCCGTACTTGCGGTAGTCGGTGTAGGGAGTATGGGGGCGGGCATTGCGCAAGTGGCGGCCCAGGCCGGGCATCAGGTTAAGCTGTTCGATGTCAATCAAAAAAAAGCCCAACAGGCCTATCACACTATCGCAGAAAATTTAAATAAAGCGGTAACTCGGGGACAAATTAAGACCGAGCAATATGCTGAAATACTGGCGCGAGTATCGGTTGCTGATAGCTTACAAGCATTAGCGGAGGCAGAGTTAGTGATCGAAGCGATTTTGGAGCAGGTTGAAGCAAAGCGGGCCCTTTTTGCCGCGCTTGAAACTATCGTCAAAAAAGAAACCATCTTCGCCAGTAATACCTCTTCGCTGTCGATTACAGCTTTAGCCTATGGTTTAAAACATCCTGAGCGTGTCGTGGGGTGGCATTTTTTTAATCCAGCTACGCGCATGCAACTCGTAGAAATTATTCCTGGCATAGCCACAGATGCAAAATATCTGCAAAGTTTGCATAGCCTTTCTAAGGCATGGGGCAAGCAACCAGTATCTGCTCCGAACACCCCCGGCTTTATTGTTAACCGTGTGGCCCGTCCCTATTACGCAGAGAGCTTACGACTATTAGCGGAAAACATAGCTCCGATAGTCACGATAGACTATGTTGCGCGCGAGTGTGGCGGATTTGCGATGGGGCCATTTGAATTAATCGATCTGATTGGGGTCGAGGTCAACCTATCTGTGACTGAATCAGTTTTTGCGGCAACTGCCTATGACACACGCTACGCACCGCATGTTTTACAACAAGAATTAGTACGTGCAGGTTATTGGGGTAAAAAAACCGATAAAGGCTTTTATACCTACCAGGCAGGTAAAAAACAAAGCACACCGATTACGTTTATAGAAGCAGCGCCAACAAGCACAATGCGCTTAGAAATTGCTCACGATAAAGGGCTGCTATTACCATTAGCACAGCGCTTACAACAATCCGGTGTAACCTTGTCCGACAACACACAGCTACCCGCAGAGACATTACAGCTACAGACGAGCAAAGGGCCAATATTAATGGCGCTATCTGATGGTAGAACCGCGGCTGCATGTGCCGCACAGTACGGCATGCCGGTGATACTGCTGGACTTAGCACATGACTTTGCAGTCGTTTCTTGTCTGGCGTTAACCGCGAGTGAACAGGCTAAAACCAGCTTACCAGAGCTCGCTTTGCTATTAAAAAATGCGAATCTCAGCTTGATCATGTTGGCTGATATTGCCGGCATGGTGGTGATGCGTTTAGTCAGTTGCCTGATTAATGAAGCAGCAGATTTGATTACCTGGACGCGCACACAACCGACAGAGATCGATCTGGCCATGCGCCTAGGCACAGCCTATCCCTATGGCCCTTTTGCTTGGGCCGATCAACTCGGCCCGCAACGAGTAATTAACTGCCTGATGCAACTACAAAATCACTATGGTGATATGCGCTACCGTTGTGCGCCGAAGTTAAAAGAATTACGCTTCAGTAAAGGAAAATTTTATGGCTGAAGTAACCGCACAACAGCTAGCTGAACAAATTTGTACTTATCTCTATGAAAAAGATTATGCTTCTCAAGCGCTGGGTATCCAGATCAGCCAAATTTTGCCAGGTGAAGTAAAGTTAGCCATGCCTATTCGGCAAGATATGATCAATGGCATGAATATCTGTCATGGTGGCATGATTTCCGCACTTGCCGATACGGCATTAGCCTTTGCGTGTAATACAGAAAATATCTTGAGTATTGTTTCAAGCTTTACCATCGAATTTATTTTGCCAGCACAGCAAGGCGATAAATTGACTGCTGCAACCAAAGCCATTGCCAAAACTGGTAGAACCATGCTGTACGACGTCAACGTATATAACCAACATCAGCAACTGATTGCCACGCTGCGTGGTCGTGTTCAGCGCTTAGTTGGCAAAACAGTGCTGCATCAGACAGGAGGGTAATATGTATACACAGGCCATGGATTTACCGGCTCATCCAAAACAGTCAATTACTAGCACTTTATCAGCTGAAGAACAGCAACGTGAGCAGATTTTCGAGGCACGTATCGCTGCTGGTCAGTTTATCGAAGCAAAAGATTGGATGCCAGAAAAATATCGTCAAACTCTGATTCGTCAGATCAGCCAACATGCTCACTCAGAAATAGTTGGGATGTTGCCTGAGGCGAATTGGATTACACGTGCACCGACATTAAAGCGAAAAGCGATCCTGCTCGCTAAAGTACAAGATGAAGCCGGGCACGGCTTATATTTATATGCCGCAGCGGAAACATTGAATATTTCGCGTGATCAAATGATCGAAGCCTTACATAGTGGTCAAGCAAAATATAGCTCCATTTTTAATTACCCAACGTTATCCTGGGCCGATGTCGGTGTCATTGGATGGCTAGTTGATGGCGCCGCGATTATGAATCAAGTACCTTTATGCCGTTGTTCCTATGCGCCGTATGCTCGCGCGATGGTACGCATTTGCAAAGAAGAGTCTTTTCATCAGCGTCAGGGGTATGAGTCACTGCTGACCATGATGCGTGCAGGTACGGATGCTCAACGGGTGATGGTACAAAATGCAGTCAATCGCTGGTGGTGGCCCGCATTGATGATGTTTGGTCCGACTGATACCCAGTCGACCCATTCTGAGCAATCGATGCGTTGGGGTATCAAACGCATTTCTAATGATGATTTGCGCCAAAAATTTATAGATGCAACCGTCGAACAGGCCAAAATACTCGGTGTCACCTTACCAGACCCAGAATTACGTTGGAATCAAGAGCGTCAGCATATGGATTTTGGTGCGATTGATTGGGATGAGTTTTGGCGTGTTGTAGCAGGACACGGCCCCTGTAATCGGGAACGATTACAAGCACGTCAGCAAGCATGGCAAGAAGGAACTTGGGTACGTGAAGCCGCGCTGGCTTATGCAGCTAGAGCAGATGAGCGAAACGTAGCCTAGTGCCAATCATATTGTGTAAGTCCTGAACTTCTAAATAAGGGTAAACCAAACATGAATAACAAAGAATGGCCACTTTGGGAAGTATTTGTCCGTAGCAAAGCCGGGCTTTATCATAAACACTGCGGTAGCTTACATGCGACTGATAGCAAAATGGCGCTACAACTGGCACGTGATGTCTATACACGGAGACAAGAAGGTTGCAGCGTTTGGGTGGTGCGTTCCGAGCAAATCATCGCTTCCGATCCGGCTGATAAAGAAATGAACTTTGAGCCGATGACAGACAAAATTTACCGTCATCCGACCTTTTACGTGCTTCCTAATGAAGTGGACTACATGTGATCATGCAAGCCTCATTAATACTCCATAACCATCCCAGCACTGACTATCTGCTACGCATAGGGGATACCTGTTTAATCTTGGCCCAACGTCTATGCGAGTGGTGTGGTCGTGCCCCAATCCTCGAAGAAGATATCGCCTTAACCAATATTGCGCTTGATTTACTAGGTCAAGCGCGCGCCATACTCAGTTATGTCGGACAGCGCGAACCACAACAATATACAGAAGACCAACTCGCCTTTTTGCGTGACGAGCGTGACTATCACAATCTGACCATTGTCGAATTACCACGTGGTGATTTTGCTTTTACGCTATTACGCAATTTCATCGTCGCCACCTTTCTCAAGCAAATCTGGCACAGTCTCTCTACCTCAACCGACGAAAAACTCGCGGGTATCGCCGCCAAAGCACTGAAAGAAGTACGCTACCACCAACAACATGCAGCAGATTGGGTGATCTGCCTAGGACAGGGTACGACAGAGTCGCAACAGCGTTTACAGATAGCCTTACAGAACTTGTGGCCCTACGTTGCAGAAATGTTTACCGATGATGCCGTAGACGAGTATGCTGTGCAATCACAGCTAGGGCCCAATTGGTCAACCCTAAAACCAGCATCGATGGCTGATATTAATAACGTATTTCAACGCGCACAATTGACCTGCCCAAGTGATAGCCCTTTTCTCAGTCAAGGTAAAACCGGTCTGCATAGTGAGCATCTGGGACATCTACTGACAGAAATGCAGTACTTGCAGCGTACCTTTCCAGAAGGGGTATGGTGATGCAAGTAGAGACTGTGATTGATCGAGCTTGGACTATCTTGCAGCAAGTTGCAGACCCAGAAATTCCTATCATTTCCGTTTGCGATTTAGGTATTGTGCGTGAAATTTGCGTCATCCCAACAGGTATCGAGGTAGTCCTGACTCCGACCTATTCAGGCTGTCCTGCTACAGAGCAAATCGAGCACGACATATGCGCAGCCCTAGAAAATGCAGGTTTTGGGCCAATCACAATCCGCCTACAACGCTTTCCTGCTTGGACTACAGACTGGATAAGCGAACTCGGTAAACAGAAACTACGTGCTTACGGTATAGCACCGCCAGGTAAAGCAGAGATCAATGAACAGCCGATCCATTTTGTCACGCATAAAAATCTACAGCAGGCGATAACATGTCCACGCTGCCAAAGCGAGCAAACCGAATTACTCGCACCGTTTGGTTCGACTGCATGCAAAGCGCTCTATCGCTGCCTATCCTGTAGAGAGCCTTTTGAATATTTCAAAGCCATTTAATGAACATTGGTCTAACTGACTGTGCGTCTAAAACCCTACTCAATCACCGATTTAGGTCGCGCAGTAGCTTGTGCAACGATCTCATTTGTGAGGGTTGCACACCCAGTTAATCGTGCCACAGTCTTTATTTATATGACGTACACAAAATATGAGCTTACATTTCTACCCCTTACGAGTACATACCGTTGAAGCAGATACAGATGAAGCAGTTATCGTCACATTCGACGTACCCGAAACCTTAAAAGAAACATTCCACTTTCAACAAGGGCAATACCTAACCCTCAAACAGCAACTGAGTGGAGAAGACATTCGCCGTTCATACTCGATATGTGCTGCGGTTGGTGAGCCCTTGCGCGTTGGCGTACGTAAAGTGCCAAATGGGCGCTTATCACATTGGCTAAACAAAAACTTACAGCCAGGTGATACCCTACAAGTCATGCCGCCACAGGGGAAATTCTTTGTGCCCATCGATAAGCATACGCAGCGTGCCTATCTGGGCGTTGCTGGCGGCAGTGGCATTACTCCCATTTTGTCAATTATGAAAACCGTACTGGAGCAAGAGCCACAGAGTCAATTTACCTTGATTTATGGCAATCGCTCACAACAATCGACCATGTTTAAGGAAGAGTTACAAGACTTAAAAGATCGTTACCTGTCCCGGCTTGAATTACATTACGTATTTTCAGAAGAACAAGCAGACGTACCGTTACATTACGGTATCTTAAATCGGGACAAGCTCAGTGAATTTTTAGGTACCGTGATTCCATTAGCAAACATCGATCATGCCTTTATATGTGGCCCTTACCAAATGAATGATGAAGCAGAGGCAGCCTTATTATCCTTTGGTGTCGCGCAACAGCGAATCCATATTGAGCGCTTTGGGATACCCTTGCCCTCGAATAGTACGCGAGCATCCGAGCCGCATCCAGAGGATGCAGTGCAAGCAAAAATTCGTATCATTAGAGATGGCATCCAAAGAGATATCACATACTCACAAACGCATGGGAGCATCTTGAATGCAGCGGCTATGGCTGGTATCGATGTGCCTTACTCATGCAAATCAGGCGTGTGTTGTACCTGCCGCGCCAAATTACTGGAAGGTGAGGTGCGCATGGAGCGTAACTTTGGGCTCGATAAACAAGAGCTCGATGCTGGCTTTATCTTAACCTGCCAGGCACATCCATTAACC
>JBIKXM010000070.1:0-5919 GCA_044355755.1 Burkholderiaceae bacterium
ACTGTAAAACATATTCCGAATTAGCATTATCAGGTTGATTTGAGCTAGTTACTCCAGTGTAAGGATTATCAAAATTCTGATATACCTGAGTAGCCTGACCAAAGTTAACAATCCCTGCACTCCCAGACGTATATGTTGTTTGACTATAGAAAGTTGTCCCAGACAAAGGCCCACCAACCCACTGCCATGTTGTTGAAGTCGGCGAACCTGGGGAGCCAAGATTATAGGTATAAGTACCACTACCCGCGTTGTAAGTGGTCGCCAAAGAACTTTGTGTAAATCGTGCACCGCCCAACCAAGAGGGTTGATAGCAAGTATTGTTATTACAGGCTTGACTAATTACCAAGATATTTTCAAAGGCGCTACTAATCGTGGTTAGGTAGGTCGCTCCTACGGCATTCGGGTTTTGCGATGCTGCACTGCCCTGAGCCAGTGCAGCTAAATAAGCATCCCTCCAATCCATTGCACCATGGACGTAGGTATACCGATTGCCCGAATCTAACCTACCATTAAATGTGATATTGCCCGCAGCACCCCCGGCACTATTAGTCGTGTCGATCATTAGCCCACTCGGGTTCGCCAAGATAATATCTGCCGTACTCGCTACACTTGCTACAGGTGTGCCGCTCAGTGGTGCCGCATTAAAACTAACGGCACCACCATTAGTGATAAATTTAGTTTGGCCACTATCGGCTACCAGTACGTTATTCCCATTGATATAGGTCCCTAAACCAGTAGTAAAACTCAGATAGCCACCATTTGTTCTGATACTACTAGTCGCACTGATAATGCCGGATACCGTTTTGGGATTCGTACTTGAATCTGTTGCTGCTGAATATAAGCTGACATTTAATGCCCCTTGACTGCCAGTCGCATCTATCGGCGCATTCAACGCGAGTGATATACCCGCGCGTAATGTTAATGTGCGCTGCACTCCGGCAGCTATATTTGTTGGTGCAATCGTTGCATTGACATTTAAGTTACCCAGGCTGCTTGAGATTGTCCCTAATAAGGTCGTGTCATTGGATGAGCTGTAGATACCAGTTGCGGCGTTATAGCTACCACTGTAAGCTCCTGTCGCAATGGTTACATCACCGCTGCCGAGGGCTGCCACAATCGCGCTAGCATTCACCGATGAGTTACCAGAGGGTTGATAAGGGGAGCTAATCGAAGTAGCTCCGCCCGAGCTGACAATAGTGATATCAGCTGGATCTAATAACCAACCTCCTGCCGCGCCCAGTAAAGCAGAGGTATCGACATGACCATAAGCTTGTAAATTATCATAGCTAGATGTCTCTACCTGACCACCATCACCACCATTTACACCACCTTTGGCGCTAATGGCACCGTAAAAACCCGTGTAGTTGTTTGACCATAGCACGACTTCGCCACCGTTACCGTTATCGGTCGCATCCGCTTGAATCCGCGCTAAGGGGTCCATATAAACTGCGCTCGCGTTATGTTCTGGCCCCGCACCGTGCCAATTACCACCGACCAATACCGTACCGCCACCTTGGCTGCCACTGGCATCAATAACACTGTTTGCCATCAAACCTATTTTGTCACCGAGTACGCTAATATTGCCGCCAACCCCATCGGTATTCGCCGTGCTTAACGTCCCACTCTGCTGCACAATCCCAGTAATCCCGCCATCGATCAGAATCGTGCCGCCGACACTAGTCAAACTACCACTTTGGTCGATCACGACCGTGTTCGTCAGCGGATTGGTATGGATATCGTTACCGCCTACGCCAGCATTCGCCACGCGTAGTTGAATTGCACCCTGATCAGCCGTGATCGTGCCGCTGTTCTCGATGACTGCATCAGCATTCACCGCCGCGGTCAGGGTTGCGGGCAGTAACTGCCCCTCACTACTTAAATTGAGCGTGACCGTATCTCCGGCTAATAAGCCTACCGTGCCCCCTGGCGCACTCAGCGTACCTTGGTTCTGGATATCATGACCAATCAACTGGACATAGCCCCCAACCCCGGCAACCACATTGCCTTGGTTGATGATCTGCGGTGTTAATGTATGTAAACTGTCGACGCTCGGCGTCGTGAAACGATAGTTACCCGCCATGAAATCACTATCACTCAGTGCCAACGTGGAGACAATCATTGCGCCCACATTCACGTTCGCCCCCGGTCCGACCACTACGCCATTCGGGTTAATCAGAATAACTTGGCCATTCGCATTCAAATTTCCGTAGATTTGACTCGGGTCGGCACTCGCTATGCGATTCAGCGCCACCGACTGATGATTCGGCTGTTGGAAAGTCACACTCGCATTGGCACCAATGTTAAAGCTAGACCAGTTGATGGCTACCTTGTCACTCGACTGGTTAATAATCATTTGGTTGCCTTGCGTGCTAATGCTCGCACTGCCGGCACTAACACTGCCACCACTGGGCAAGGCAGTGAGCGCGGGTACCGCATAGCTATGCACACTGCCGGTAATCAAGGCGACGCTTAATAAATGGTAGAGCGTCTTAACTAATAGCGGTGGTCTTTGTATCTCCGGGAGATAAGCCACGGTATGATCTGTAATAACCGCTTCGACGATTAATTGCTCAAATAAGGTCTTACTTAATAACGGCAATGGCATGCCGTTTTTTTGCCACCGTTCAATTAATTGTTGTCGAAGCTCGGTGACCGACGCTGGCTGCTTGCCTTTTGTTGTTACTGGATTTAACTTGCCGGGCAAACTTTGACGTAAGCTGCTTTCGATCAGACTTAATTTTGCCAAATGGTAGAACAAGGTCTGTTTAGACGGTGCTTCAGCTAAGCTTAGATTTTTATAGGGCGCGCTCTTAGCGCTACATTGCGCGATCTTTCTGAGCGCATTGTCAACGGTTAAGAGCCCTTTGTAGGCAGCGATGGCATAGCTACAAGTTTCTTCGTCTAAATGCGTGTGGGAGTGGAGCGGGCGTGTAGTGTTGCGCTGAGGGTGCAAAAAATGGGATTCATTACTACTTTTATGCGCAAAGGCGAGCTTGCTCAGATGATAGAGCAAGGTCTTGTTAAACTTGGGCGCTACCGGGTCTGACGCCATTGAAAGCGCCTGCTGTTCTTCTCTCATCGCCGCCTCGCTCAGGGTATGTGGCCAAGGACTGCCTATTTATATGTCATAGCAGTATGGCCCCTTACCTAGGGTGGCAAAATCGGTGCTTATACTATCAAGGTTTTTCCTTATGGTAGGCCGCTATATGTCTAGCAAAGCCGGCTATGTAAGGTCTGTATGATTGGCTAGATGCTCCAACGTATTGTCAATTATTGGTAGTGTATCCAATGAATTGAATTAGATTTCTTCCTTCTTGTAGGCGCTGTCGCACCAGGTGATATAGTACACGCCAGAGGCTGTCATCCCCGTAACACTCTTCGACATGAGCATGTTGCTCCAGGATGAGCAAGATAATGAGCTACATGGCTTTTACGACCCCCTCTGAAGAGAGAGGGGGGGCTTGCAATTGATTGGAGGTATCACCGAAAAAACCAGGTATGTTTCACGTGAAACAATGCCTCATTAGATTCGGTCGTTTTTTTGTAGACAGTTTCCTCAACAAAAAAGATAATGCTCCTCTTTGGCATTTATCTTCATAAACCATGCAGTTTCCAGAGCTATTTGATGTAATCGTGGTGGGTGGCGGGCATGCGGGAACAGAGGCTGCTTTAGCATCAGCTCGTATAGGCTGTCGAACCTTATTGCTGACACATAATATTGAAACATTGGGCGCATTAAGCTGCAATCCGTCAATTGGTGGCATTGGTAAAGGCCATTTAGTTAAGGAAATTGATGCTTTAGGCGGTATCATGGCAACGGCCACCGACCTTGCGGGTATCCAGTTTCGTATTCTCAATTCCAGCAAAGGGCCAGCCGTCCAGGCAACACGCGCACAAGTAGATAGGGTGCTGTATAAGGCGGCGATTCGTCAGACTTTGGAGAATCAGCCTAATTTATGGCTATTCCAACAGGCAGTAGATGATTTGTTAATTGAAGGCGAGCGGGTTATCGGTGCGGTTACGCAACTCGGTATTCGTTTTTTAGCACGTGCCGTGGTGCTGAGTGCAGGTACTTTTCTCGATGGCAAAATTCATGTTGGCTTGAAAAATTATGCCGGGGGTAGAGCAGGGGATCCAGCTGTGGTGCGCTTATCTGCGCGACTAAAAGAGTTGCAATTACCACAAGGGCGTTTGAAAACCGGCACGCCACCACGAATCGACGGGCGCACGATAGATTTTTCTGTTTTGGAAGAACAAGCCGGTGATCAAAATCCAGTTCCTATTTTTTCGTTCTTAGGGAAACCCAACCAACATCCAAGGCAAATTCCTTGCTGGATTACCTATACCAATCAGCAGACGCATGCCATCATTCGTAGCGGATTAGACCGCTCACCGATGTATAGCGGCATTATCGAAGGTGTGGGTCCGCGTTATTGCCCATCGATTGAGGATAAAATTCATCGCTTTGCGGATAAACAAAGCCATCAAATCTATCTGGAGCCGGAGGGGTTAGAAACACACGAGGTCTATCCAAACGGTATTTCAACCAGTTTGCCATTTGATATTCAATGGGAATTGGTACGCAGTATGCGTGGCTTGGAAAATGCGCATATTTTGCGTCCTGGTTATGCGATTGAATATGATTATTTTGACCCCAGTCGACTGCATGCCACTTTAGAAACGAAGGCGATTAAAGGCTTATTTTTTGCGGGGCAGATTAATGGTACGACGGGCTATGAAGAAGCCGCCGCACAGGGGCTGTTAGCTGGGGCTAACGCAGCGTTATTGGTCAAAGAGCAAGCGCCGCTGGTTTTGCGTCGTGATCAAGCTTATCTGGGCGTCTTGATCGATGATTTAGTGACTAAAGGCGTACAAGAGCCATATCGTATGTTCACTAGTCGTGCTGAGTATCGACTAAGTTTGCGTGAAGATAATGCCGATATGCGCCTTACCGAAATAGGCCGAAAAATAGGCTTGGTGGATGATGCGCGTTGGGAGTTTTTTTGCCGTAAGCGCGATGCTGTTTCACGTGAAACCATACGCCTACAAAAAACTTGGGTAAACCCTAATACTATGCCGGCAGCCGAGGCCGAAGCGGCTCTGGGTAAAGCGCTAGAAAGAGAGTATTCGTTGGCTGATTTATTACGTCGGCCCAATGTGCGCTACGATACGTTGATGTCGATGCAAGAGGGACGGTTCACCACTGATACCCCATGCGATAGCGATCCTGAGTTAGCGCAACAAATTATTGAGCAGGTTGAAATTGGTATTAAATATGCCGGGTATATTTCACGCCAGGCAACTGAGATTGCACGGCAATTGGCGAACGAAAGTACACTGTTACCGGAAAATTTAGATTATGCCGAGGTGCGTGGCTTATCAAAAGAAGTGATTCAGAAATTAAATCATGCACAGCCGAGCACATTAGGGCAAGCGGCGCGTATTTCAGGGGTGACGCCAGCGGCTATTTCATTATTACTGGTTCACTTGAAAAAGCGTTTTAATTGGCAGGTAAAAGGGCAACTCACGACTTGATTTCGATAAACCACCATGTCAGACACTGAACCATTACAAACCAGACTTAAGCAAGGGTTAAGCGAAATCAATCTGCCCCTTACTATCGCGCAGCAACAAGCTTTGTTGGCTTATTTGGCCTTACTGAATAAATGGAATCAGGTCTATAACCTGACCGCGATTCGTCAGTTGGAACAGATGCTGACGTATCATCTGTTAGACACCTTAGCCGTCATCCCGATTATTGACCACTGGTATAGTCAGCGCTACGCCCACTCAGTGCTCGCGGCACCAGTAGGCGCACGCGCTTGCGGCAACCTAGCGACAACATCCCAGCCAGACGGTATGTATGGTTCGAGCGAGGCAATCCCTGGTGTGCAAGCTGCCGATGGTGTTACGCAGCCA
>JBIKXM010000071.1:0-5911 GCA_044355755.1 Burkholderiaceae bacterium
AAACCTGTCGCTGTCGCATACTGGCTTGTGCTTATCAGGTAGTCTGTATACAGTTCTAAGTCTTCTTTTTTCATCGTTACAAAATAGCAGATTTCAGTGCTCCTGCGTAACATCAGTGATTTATATTGATTACCAATGACTATCTTCTCGATTTTTATTGAAAATATTACGCATATATTGTGAGAGCATCATGTTAGTGACGAATGTACCCATCAAAGTTTGCTGGATAGCTTGAAACAGCGCAGCATCTTTATGTTCTGTTTGATTGAGTTGGTTCATACTGTATTGCAGTAGCGTTTGCTGTTTTCTGATGGATAAGGGCTGACCTTGGCTGGCTTGTTGTTGCGAAAACTGATTGAGGAAAGCGGATATAGCCGGTGCCGTATTGCTGCTGATAGTCGACAGGCCTTGGTAGAAGTTATCTAACACAGCTTGTTCCAAGATTGAGGTATAGACGGATTGAGAACTCGTTTGGCTATTGTTAGCAAGTGTCGCCACTACACTATCTAAACTTTGAGTAGTGCCAGTGTTGAGGTTAGCACTTTGAGTCACGCTGGTATTGGTATTGATTGGTTCCATTATTCCTCCTGATAGTCATCTAAGTGTGTACGAGGTGTAGATGAATCAGATGCCTGCTCGTGACGATTGAAATGTTCTGTGAAAGCATCTTGGATTTGCTTAAATGTGGCTTGATCTAATTGATAGGCATCTTCGCTGATGTTAGACATCTTATACATCAATGCCTGTTGTGCTTGTTGTAGAAAAATATCTGGATCAAACTCAGCAATCACATCGCCGTGCTTGATGATGAAGCATGTCTTCTGATGATATTTAATTTTTATTTGTTTTTTCCAAGGGAGTAGTAAGCGGTCTAAAATCATTTCTCTGGGAATACGGCTCGTTAAAGGCAAGGTCAAGCTTAAGGTCGTCGTATTTTTAGGTTTTTGCGCATTAATCCACTCAGTCAGCAACGTGAGGGCCATATCAGGATGGCTCAAAGCATGGCTTAATAATGTTTGCGCATGCTCTTCTAATTTCTTTTTCAGTCGTTGACTTAAGGTTTGTCCTTCTTTGAAATAATCTGCGAGCGCTTGAATTGCAGCGATTAGACCATCCCGGTAGCCATGCTTAAATGCCTGCAAGTGAATGTTCTCGGCTTCGGCTTCGGCTTGTTTAATGTATTTTTTTGCCCAATGCTGCGTTTCGTCCAACAGTGTTTGTGCACGTTTGGCATGATGCAATTGTGCTCTTGCAATATAAACATTTTCACGCAATATTGGCGAAGCTGGGATCGTAATGATTCTTGGCATGTTGTGCGGCCAGTAAGAAAAGGTTCAGATCAGGCGTGATGGCATGCCTAGTGAGATTTTTTATCCATGCTTCATGTTCACTAGGCAGTAATAATAGTATTCGTTGCATTAACCAAGATGGCAGGTAGGCTTCCCAGGATAATAGCTCGGATAATCCCAAGGCCAAGATCTTGTCAGTTGATAAATGTATTGACGATTTTTGCGCACTGCTGTCACGCAATGGCAATAATGCGAATTGTCTGGCCCAGTTAGGTAGCTTTAATAATAAGCCACCACGAGCCAGTGTGGCACGAGATCGTTGACATGCCATCAAGAATGCAATTTGTCGTAGTTGTTTCCAATATTGTACGACCCACTGTGTAGGTTTATTTAGCTGATTTGTCTCGACGGATGCAACATCGAGTGCATAGCGTTTCAGTAGGATTCGATTAATGACAGCCTGCTGTTGTGGGTTAAACGTGGCAAGCGATAAATGTAGCCGTTGTTGATGAATATAGGACGCAGGGTTCAACATAAGATGATGTAATGTCGATGGTTTTTTATTCTTATGCCAATCCCATTGGATGCGAATACCTTTGTCATTAGGGCCGCTTTGCTGAACGTTGGCTTGGCTCATATTAGACCCTTCTGGGGCATGGTTTTCGGCATGGTTGCTCGTGTCTTGGTCGTGCACGGTATCTGTATCTACTTGCGGCACTATGGGCTTGCCTGCGTGTTCTGATGCTGAAGTGAACTCGGAATGAAGAGAGCTATTCATTTTTTGGTGTCCCTTTTGCCAGTGAGCGCCACATACTGGGATAGAGATGACGCAATATTACGATACCGATAAGTAATGCGAGAAATGTCAGACCAATTTCCCATATCGGTAAAGAGGTATTGTTAGCAGCAGAGGGGGGGGCATGTTGCGGTATGCTTCTCTTACTGACGACTACAGAAATGTTTTCATAGGTAACGTTGTCAAAACTGTTTTTCAAAAAGCGTTTGACATCACTGATGAGTAATTGTGGGTCAATATCTCGTTCGTATACCACGATCGTCGAGATATGCATCGGTAATCGAACATCATCGTTGCTCTCTGGACTATCGACGGGATAGCTCACGCTGACCCGTGCTGAGACAACACCATCAATCGCTTGGAGAGATTGTTCTAAGCGTTGCTCTATGGCTGAATAAAGACGAGCCTTTTCAGCTCTGGGTGAAGACACCAAGGAGTCAGATGGAAACATGGTTGAGATTTCCACCCTGGGCTTTGAGGGTAAGTTGTAGACTCTCAATAGATCGACTGCGGCAGGAAAGTCAGTTTTATTAACCGCTATGCTAAAACCAGTTTTTCCTTGATCGTTTTTGTTAGCTTCAATGTTATTGCGTTGGAGTACTGCAATAATTTCATTAGCTTGATGTTGATCTAAGCCATTGAGCAGATCTTGGCGCTCACACCCTGTTAAAAACAGGGTTCCTGATAAATATAGGATGAGCAGAGCCTGTCTCATTTTATGATGCTTTAAGTAGCGTGTTAAGCGCATCTACAGCTTTATGAGTAAGGGAACTGATCAGCATAGTGTTGATTTCATAATTTGCTGTGCGCTTTTGGAGTTCAAGTAGAGCCGCAGGATCACTGGTATTAGCAGGGTTATCAACCCCTGTTTGTATGATATTTTTTTCTTCTCCTTTTTCGACAAAGGCACTAGAAGCTGCCGCGGTAAGGCGTTGTTCTAGCGAGAGTACCCCCTCAGATACATGGGATGCTGGGTCTATCTGAGTAAGAATAGTAGAGTGATGTTGCAATGCTTGAATAGTATTCATAGGATTACCTCTGGTTCAGCCTTTAGTTCGCTACATGTCGGTGTAGTGTGAAGAAAGCAATAAATATTCGGTTAAAAGTTTTGAATAATCGATGAGTTCAGGCTTTTCATGGCTTTGACTAAGCCAGACTGGGCTTCTCGATAGTTGGTATAGTCTTGTTCTGCCGCCTGCAGATCGGCGAGCGCTTTCGGATCAGACGGGTTGGCTTGGGCAGCAGCAATTGCCGCTTGCAATTGCGAGTTCAGATTCGTTACTCCAGCATCAAAACCATCGGATAATTTGCTTAATGAACCAATGATATAGCCATTAGTCGCTGTCGTGGCTGGGCCAACGAAGGGCGGCTGATAGGGGGTTGAGTTGATAGACATAATGCTTCCTTTCTAGTACGGTTGTAAAAAATACCAAGAGCCTGGATTGAGTTTGACATAGCTTGAAGTGTTGCTGTGTAGAAATGATTTGCCAGGAAATGCATCGTCTTTTAGTTCGATTGAGAATTGCACATAATTTCCGTCCCATTGTTTGTTAAAGTTATCAACGAATGCGCTAACTTTTTGTAAATTGCTATCTTCAATGTCTCCGTGAATCAAGAAAGTGACACCGTTGTGATGGTCTCTTCTTACGTATTGAATACCCAACTTGTCTAGCGCCGTATTGGCTTGATCAACAACAATTTTGTCCGAGATCGGAATGAATTCTGCTTTTTGAATATAGGGGAAGGTATTTTCTAATTTTTGAACAAGTTGATTTAAGTGCTTTTGGTTAAATTGATTACGGGTTGCACTATAAAAAATTTTGGGTCTGTCAGCATTCGTTAGATGAATTGCATGGACAAAGAAATCTGGATAATCTCTTGCTATTTTTTGAGCAATACTGGCTTCTTCATTTTGATAAGTTGTGATTTTGACGGCTTCATTGAAATTACTGCGAACAATAATTTGTTTTGCCCAAGCCATGTCTCGATCACTGTTTGTGAATACGTATAAAACCTGATCACCTCCTTCTAATACATCAATTTTTTGAGATGAGCCTTGTAGTAAGGTGGCTAGCGTATTACTGTACTGGTGCTTAGGTGTAGATAGCCACTGATATCCAAGAATGCCTAAAACGAGTGTCAAGACTATGCCTGCAATTAAAAACAGACTAGAGACGTTAATGCTACTTTTGTCGCTTAAAGTCAGTGCAGGGCCGTTTAGACTAGTCGTGCTCGGATTAAGTACGGCGTGTGCCCATTCTTCATTTACGGATTTAATCGCAAAGGAGAGCGTACCAGCGTTTTGGACGGTGTTTAATGTACAAGCGCTTTCTTGTGAACCGTCTTGCCCAAGTATGCGTAAGCGGATGCTGCTATCAGCATCAATCAAAATTTCAAAATTATTGGCACCTTCTAATGCCGGGATATAAATTGAATTTTCTGGAATATTGAGTAATTCCCCTGACGCTTGTTCAGTGTTCGGATCACCGATTACGACTAGGGTTTTACCCGTGGTCAGTTGAAATTCACAGCCTTTTAATGCGCCATTTAAAATGCGCAAGATTAGGGTGTTGTCGCTATCACCGGTGTCAGTATCATTGATGAGTGATGGTTCGAGATCCATGTATGCTTGCTCTTTCTTAGATCAGTTAGCAAAGATGGTAGCGAACAGATGATTTATCATCATGATGAAAAAAACATTAAATTTTTTATTTTCATCATAATTAAAATTATTGTTGATTTTAGTCATCTGGTTTGTGGTTGCAGACCGTTTGCTCTTAAGATGCCGAGTCGTTTTTTATAGCGCAGGCTATTAAGTTGGTGTGTGTAACTGTTCAATAGGTGTTTGTAATTGTTGATAACGTTCCCATATTTTTTTCGCATAGCGTATCCGTAGGGATTTGTTTTTGCTGGAGGTTCCCGCGTTATAGGCGCCTACTGCTTCCCAGGAATACCCATATCGATTGATAAACTCAGCTAATATAGATGCACCCACAAACACCGATAGGCAGCTATCATTCAGTAATTGTTGTTCATCTATGCCGAGTTTTTCAAGATTAGGTAAGTGACGACTATTAATCTGCATGAGGCCGATATCGCGGCTGCCATCTCTATTTTTGCCAATCGCTTGGGCATTGAGTCCAGATTCTTGTTGCGCAATTGCATAGAGCAAGGCAGGGGGGATCTGAAAGCTTAAACCGGCTTGTTCCCAACATGCAGCATAGGCGGAGTGATGCACAAATAGGAACTGAATCGTTATATAAATCAGTATCTTATGTAACCTATTCATATTATTTTGATAATTGATTGAGCGCTTTGCGCAATTCATAGAGTCGAGGGTCTGACAGTACGGCTTGTAAGCCATAACATTTTTTTTGCGCAAAATCTTGATATAACTTAATGCTGCTATCAGTGCCCTGTAACTTGTTTACGAGTGGTAAAAGCGCCGCATAGACAAGATAGTCATCCTGAGCGTTATGAAAGCTGTCGAGCATGCTATCAGCCGTTTTTTGATCTGTATTGGATAGAACATAAGCGTAATTGATATGAATAAATTTAGCTTGTTCACTCTGTTCTACTGCTAACTTAGCTAATGTTACGGCTGCTGTATGGTCATTTGATTCTGACAATAAAATGGCCAATATGATTTGTAATATCGGATGGTTGGGTGTTTGTTGGTTTAATTGTTGTTTTGCTAATGATATCGCCCCTTTGAGATCATCTAAGTAAAATTTAATCCATATTTTCAGTATCCAGGTATTGACTCGTGAAGGATCGTATTCAATCGATAAATTGATCTGCTGCAATGCCTCGTTCAATTTTCCAG
>JBIKXM010000001.1:0-19125 GCA_044355755.1 Burkholderiaceae bacterium
TCTTTTGCGTGAATAAATTTAGGTTTATCTGGATTATTGGCTGTTGGATAAACCACGGTTCCTACCATCGACATCAACACCATGCGATATTCATCATCGATGCCATTTAGTTTTTTGAGCGCCTTCCAAACTACATTGCCAGTTGGTAAAGAATCTTTGATCGCAGGATTAGCTGTCGCAACTTGATTGATGGTGCTATTTGCTTTGGATTCATTATTCATCACATTTGTCCAGGCATCAGCAATGTCACCAAAAATATTGCTGTTGACGCCGAATCCTTTAGCCGCTTGCTGTTTGCCGCGTGTCCAACTATCTGGCAATGAAGCATTGACAATACCCTTAGCTGCTTCACATGAATCCATATTAAGCCGGTTGATTTGTTGCGCTGTCGCTTGCAAAGCCTGCATAACATTGTCACAAGTCGGGCAAAGATTTTGAATAGCTAATTTAAATCCATACCCTAACGCGTTCGAGCCAATATTGCGCATCATCGCCACAAATTGCTCTTTGTTGATATAGCTGAATCCCCCCATGAATAAATCAATCCCGCCGCACCCAGCATTCCAACTAGGCGGTGTCACACTTGCCAGGTTGTAAGTGCGTTTAGGCATACGCATAAACAAACTACCACCTGTATACAGATTCATCGTTTGTCCTTGTAATACAGCTGGATTAGAGACATTCCCTTGTGCATTCACTGAGTCAAATAACTCTTGCATCGACATGGCTAACACTGATGATGCAGAACATGACAGAAAAAAGCTAACCATCAAGGAACAAACAGAAAATCTCAATTTGAACATTCGTTTGCCTCCATAAATTTTGTAACCTCCGTATTACGCTGCTTCACTTCGCTTACTGATTTAATTGCCTTTTTAGTTGGTGGTAACGCTGGCATCGCTTCATCTTTTACATGCCATATCCAAGAAGACAAATGACTGTCTTGGATTAACAAATCTATTTCGTTAATTGTTTCTTCAGTAGCGTTAGGCGAACAAATATACATAGCTGTAGCTTGTGGACAGGTATCAGAAAGCACCACGCAAGCCAATGGTTTAGATTCTGGTAGGTTGTACCGTAATCCTTTAGTAAAGGCTCGATGAGAATGCATAAGCACATCGATAAGCGCTTTATCAAACATACTTTCAAATGGAATCCAGTTTTCGTTGACATTCATAAGCGCTACTTCTTCTAATGTACAAACTCCAGCCGCCCCGACACTAAATGTACCTATCATTATTAAGTGTGTTTGCGGTAAAGCTTCCCATACTGATAACGCGAGGCCAAATCTTTTAACGAGACGCGTATGCAAGTCTTCATTCATCATGAAATGACAATCAGGGCAGTGTTTGAGAATAATTTTCTGTCCAAACCTTGAGGGTGCAATAGTTTTAACCTCACCAATAGCAATCATCAAACGGCGTGATTTATTTTGAGACGTTTGGCTTCTCATCAATCGTGCAATACGACGCTGTGTAATCTCATCTTTCTTTTCCAGAGAAAATGACTCTGGTATATACAGTGCATCAGATAGATTTGTGGCTTTTGTGATCTTATTCTCGGCAGCTTGATAAAGGTATTTATGAACGACGTACCAGCTACGTTTTCCTGCCATCATTGGTGTCCAACGATTTAATCCAGCTTCTTCCCACAGGTAGTGCAATGTGCCACGTAAACTAAGTTTTTTGCCATCCGTTTTAACACTATCTGCTTCAACATCACTAGGTATAGGCGCAGCACGACTACCATTTTTAGACAAAGAAAAATCGAGCTTTAATGATGCTGTTCCGGTATCAATATCTTCATGAATAGCTGATCCTTTCACTTCACCTAGACCAGAAAGTTCTGCGGGTGGTTCATAAGATTCACATATAGGTAAATGGGTACTGCCAGAATCAGGCATGCGCTTTATCAGATATCTTCCATGTGCCCGTGCTACATACATCGGAATGCCTGGCTCTATACAAAGGCAAAGAGGTCGTATTTTCGATGCGTGTGCTTTGGCAAGCGCTGCTTGAAGAATAGACTCCTCATTGTTGCCGATTCGCTTGTTTTCGATAAGGTAGTGGCTCATGATGTCTCCAAATTTAGGCTCAAGTTTTCGTATTAGCCTTGAGAGATATCTAGCTTTGAAAATTTCTCATCTAGACCTATTTCGATTTGCTCAATCGATGGCAGACTTGTTTCTAGCTCTTTGGGTAAAGACTCGACTAATTGGTATTCAGCAACGCCTATTGGTCCACTAATATTTTTTAGAGCATATTCGGCAACCACCTGATTTTTTGATTTACAAAGCAAGATCCCAATCGTTGGCTGATCATTCTCGTTTCTCAATATCCCATCTACAGCCGACAAATAAAAACTAAGTTGTCCAGCATATTCTGGTTTAAATGCTGTTGCTTTTAGTTCAACAACCACATAGCACCGCAGCTTCAAGTGGTAAAAAAGAAGATCGATGTAGAAGTCGTCGCCACCTACCTCTATATGGAATTGCTGGCCTACAAAAGCAAATCCCGCGCCGAGTTCTAAGAGAAAATGGATAATGTGGTTGACCAAGCCATTCTCGATTGCGCGCTCCTGAGCCTCATTACCTAACCCCAAAAAATCGAACGAATACGGATCTTTAAGAATAGCATTTGCCAGATCAGATTGTGGTTTAGGTAATTGCTTGTCAAAATTGGTAATCGCTTTTCCTTCCCGCTCATATAGACGGGTCTCTATTTGCATCGTTAAAATACTACGTGCCCAGCCATGTTCTATGGTCTTCTTGATGTACCAGCGCCGCGTTTCTGGTTGCGAAACCTTGTCAAGGATAGTGCAATTATGAAACCACGGAATTTGTGCAGCAGCTTGCTGCACAAATTCAAAATCTGGCCACGCTTCATAAAAAGCACGCATATATTTCAGGTTTCTAGGAGAAAATCCTTTCATTTCAGGAAATTCGGATCGTAAATCAGCAGCTAACCGGTCTATTACCTTGGTTCCCCACCCTTCTTGTTCTTGTTTATCAATAATCGATTTGCCTATTTCCCAATACAACATGACTAGCTGGCTATTAACAGCCAATGCCGCACGTATTTGTGCCTTTTGAATACGGCTCTTAAGATCACGTACCCATGCGCCATATTCCTGCTCATTTAATTTAGTCTGTATGTTCACTTTATTTCCCTAAAAATTCTGTCCTGCCTGGGTATCTGTTAATACAAATATGCGGTTGATAATTTCGCTCAATGCCATCATGCCAAAGCCTATCGGTGCTTTGTCCCCAGTTTTTTTAGCGCCGATAAATAAAGCCGGTACGCGCTCGACTCCCCACTTAGCTGCTTGCGCGCGCCCATCTTTCGGATTAGGGAAATCTGGCAGTCCTTTCCCATCTATAGAAACACCCAACACCTCAATGCCGTACTGTTTAGATAGCATCTTGAGCGTAGGCGCCATTGCATGGCAATACTGACAATCAGAACGGAAAAAAAAGATCAAACCATGCTCTTTAGACAATGCACGTAGTGTTTTGTCTTGGGTTTCTAAGTGCTGGTCGTCATATAATTTGATTGCTGAGTTATTGGCAGGACGCTTAAGTGAATAATCAAATTCTGGGTTTTGCCATACTACACGCCGCCAGTTATCAGCTAATAGCGCCCCTTTCTCCTGAGTTAACTGCCAAATTGTTAGATAGTCTTTGATATTTCTTTCAGTTGGATTCATGACCATGACATCTTCACGGCGTTTTAATTCAGCCCGCCATTGTTGAGCTGTTTTAATCTGATTGGGTTCTAGTCTTGTCACTAACACAGATATCGTTTCTTGTTTACGTATTTTTTTAGGTTGATTTTCTTCGTCACAATACCAATTGAATTTAGCCTCATCACATTTCCACACTGACTGATATTCGAGACTGTTTTGCGCCAATGTGTATTTGGTAATCATCAGTGCAAGAAGAAGAAAATAGCGCATATTTATTTCACTCCACAGTCTCTGGCGCAGAACCATCTAGACAATAATTCATCTGCGTTTTGAGAATGGCCTCGGTTAATCCATCTGGAGTAGCAACGTCTTGTTTTGTAAAAGTAGTTTCGATACGCTTGCAATCTGCTCGCTTTAAATCTCGGATAATTTTGGCTTGTACCAATAAAGCGCCTGTGCTACGGAATTCACGGCTAAAGTGTTCAGCGATTTCTCCATTCATCGTGCCTTGTGCTTCCCCATTTTTAATCACCTGAGCAAATAGCTCGTGTTGATTAGAAAAAACGGTTTGCGCGAAGCCATTGATATGCCATCCTAGCCAACCGAATAAGGTAAATAAAACAAATACGTTTTTCATTGGTCGTAATACCCTTTGACTTTTTCATCAACGGTTTTTCTTGCTTGCCCTGTAAAGGCCATCGCGTCCGGTGTTTTAGGCATCACATCGGCAATAAATTCGGACAAATCAATTTGTGCAAAATCTATAGCCTGTAGTTGCTCTTGGTTAAAGCCACTACAACTATCTATAGGCAATCCTATTTGGATACGTCCTTGACGATTAATAATCTTGGCTAATTTAGAATTGAAGCAACAGTGTTTCTCTTTTTTCTCTGTACATGCGCCGAGCGTTTTTTTGGAACAATAGCTACCCGTGTGCACACACAAACTTTGTCCCTTCTTCATACTGAGTACTTGTTCTTTGGAATCGCAAGCGAGCCATTTTTGTACCATCATGATGGCAACTGATGCAGCAAAGGTATAGGGATCAAATCCGACAAACTGAAAGCCATTTGCCATCGAAAAAGAAAATTGAAATCCATAAGCGCCAAACTGTGAACCTAATGCGCCTCCCCCGATCGTCGATGCCCAACTGCTCATCGCACCTAAACCTTGCTTAACAATGCCATCACTCAAGGATTGATATAAAGTGTCGTAGACGTATTTTGAGCCGACTTTGACAGTTTCTCTGCCAACCGCACCTGCTGCGCTGACACCTACACCGAGTACGGCATAGTTGGTAAATGCGCTGCCACCACCTGCCCCACTGCAACAACTTTTAATTGAGCTACCCCCCAAAACTTTGACGCTACATTCTTCACGATAGCCTTTGAATATTTCAATTTTGCTTGGGTCTACGCCATACACCCCGGCCTCACGCGCCGCTTCCAGCATGACTGCTGAATAAGCAAAATCCTTATCTGCTGGTGCACTTGTGTCAAAGCAACCCGTGCCATTGCTTTGACAAAATGTACTTTGATCACAAACTGTTTTTTGCGTACTGATTTCAGCAGCCGTTTGACACTGGTAAGTTTGCTCAGACATCGCGCACATACCTGAAGGTAATGTACTAATACAGGTTGTTGCTATTTGAGCGCAACCCTGATTTCTGAGAGGTTGGCAATCATTTATTTTTTCATGACTTAAACAAGTATAAGTATCTTCATAATCCCAACATCCCCCGGCTTGCTCAAGCGTAACGCGCACTCCACTAATCATTTTGTAAGGGGAGGCATCGACGCAAACCGAACTCACTTTTTGGCAATCACCCGCCATTGCATAATTGAAAAGAAAACTCATACAGACCATGAAGAAATACCTCATCGTGCCCTCGCCTCCAGCGCCTCACAGCCATTATTGATAATCGCCCCCAGGAACTGATTACTACTACCGCTAATATTGATAGCACAAGGACCCATTTCATTAGCGTTAGCACAAACTAGCGTAATCGTGTTTTCACCTTCTTGGATATGCTGCGTAATGTCTAAATTAGGATTGGTGCCACGACAACCCCAGTTACACCCATCATCGCCAAAAGAAGTTCTCTGACCATTCCTAGTAATATATGTTCCACCTCTTACAACACCATCACGCATATCGCTCAACCCACTAATTGCATTGGAATATACCAATCGTTGGTTAATCCACAGTTGGCCATAGTTATCAATTTGATAGCGCGTCAGGGTAAAACGAAGTGGCGTACCTGTAACCGTCATATTCAGTTGAAATGTTCTCGCAGACCAAGGCGGGACATTTGAACCTTGATTGACAGAATATGTCTGCGGTATTGCACCTATATTTACATTAGCTCCTCGATGACACGTGATGGTTTGTGTCCCATGCGCTTCTATACAGGTTTGCTTTTGATAGGCGGCGGGTGTTTTTTCTGTGATAACACGACAGTTTTGTGTGTGTGTGCCAGGAATAGTACCTGGTGAATTAATTACTTCTTTTGATCCAACTAGAAGTGGATCAGTCTTTTTATCGATAACAAATTTTTGCCGTTGTGTGCTGTTCTTACTAAGAAAATTAACTGCATCACATTCCTGCTGCAAGAAATCATTCTCAGCTCTAAATGTTTTACATCCCGTTTGTTTGTTAACGCCAAACGTGCCAACTAAGCCTTTCCCATTGTGAAAATGCCCTGATTCATGTGCTTGATTACTGTAATAAGGGAGATTCTGCTTACCCATTTGATCATTGACTTGATTCGCTGCACCAGCCTTAGCTTCATTAGCAAAAGCTTTTCCGGCATTGAATGCATCTTCAGGCAGCAAAACTCCTATCTCAGCTAACGCATATGTAGATAAGAAATAGCTCAAGATAAAAATGATCGCACGCATCATCATAGCCCTCGAACTTGACGCAGATAAGCAATTGCTTGATGTGCGAAAGATGGTGCACGACGGGCAAATTCTTCTAGAGCGTAATCCAAAGACACATCGCCAGAGAGCGCAACAAAATGTTCTGGCAAAGCACAACCTTCCTGATCAAATTGATCGATATGTGCTGCTTTGGCTAATACTACTGTCGGCACTGATTTGATTTTGTATTGCGCAAATGCTTTCGGATTAATGACAACATTCCCATAATCTTCACCAAGTGTCTGCACAGCCATCATCATTGCTTTGAATGAGTTATCTTTAAAACCATTAAAGATGACAGATGCCCCCAGCTTGTTTGCTTGTTTGATTAAGCGCTTAAGGGACGTTTGAGGCATAGTAAAGCTCGCAAAAATAAAAATATCCTCACGCTTCTGTGCTTCTACCTGTTTCTCATAACGACGCGCAATCGTTTCAATATCAATATTGGATACTTGTGGTGTTGGTATATTAGGAAAATTATTTTGGTAATTTTTTATCAATAAATTGTCATCACCAAATATGGCTTTGCGTTCGTGCTCAATTCGCCACCTTTCTTTTTCAACAGCAGCGTCCTGTGGCATCTTATTTTTAACGTTCTTATCTGAATGAACGTTATCAAATAGAAGCTTGCGTTGTGCTTCAACGCGCTGTTGCTCGCCCTCTAATTGTTTGGCATTAGGGAATTGTGCATAGGCAGAACATGCTGTGTTTATTAGCAAAATAGCGCCCATTTTGATTGCTATCGAAGCAATACCGAGACTCCATTTTGCGGGTAAATAGGTATTTTGTGGAATATTCATTTCAGGTTATAATTCAGCCATGACATGGGATGTTGAATACACCGATACATTTGGTCAGTGGTGGGATAATTTGAACGAGGAAGAGCAGGTATCGATCGATACTTCTGTTTGGCTACTTGAGACGCATGGCCCTCAACTTGACTATCCACATACCTCACAAATCCAGAATTCAAAGCATACGCATATGCGAGAGCTACGTGTGCAACATCGCCGCCGACCTTATCGAATTCTTTACGCATTTGACCCACGACGCTGTGCCATTTTGTTATTAGGCGGCGACAAGACCGGAGATATGCGTTGGTATGACAAATACATTCCCATCGCAGATAAGCTTTACGATGCGCATCTGTTCGAATTAACTCAGGAGGGACTGCTCGATGGCTAAGAAATTTAGCGCTTTGCGCGCCAAAATGTCGCCCGAAGCACAATCGCGTGCAGCAGCTCGGGCTGAAGCGATATCGGTAGAAATGCAGTTGCAGGAACTGCGTAAACATCGCCAGATAACGCAAGTAGAGATGGCTCAAACTATGCAGATCGAACAAGCCGCTGTATCTAAGTTGGAACGCAGAGAAGATATGTATATCAGTACATTGCGTGAATATGTCCGCGCATTGGGAGGCGAACTGAAACTGGTAGCGGCTTTTCCTGAAGGGGACATTCAAGTACACCCCTATCATCCTCACCAAAAAGATTTGGATCATCACAGCCCCACCCCCATGCAGCAATTCTTTTTGCGGAATACTTGATAGGAAAAATCCTCACCTGCATAGGGATAACTTTTGCCAGCTCCCCATATCGCGGTTGTACGACCATATGGCTGACAGCATTTGCCATTGATTTTTTGTGTTTGTGGAATCGGATATAACATTTGATATTTGTATTGCGTCTTATCCATCACAGGTACTGGATAAGAACCACACAATCCATCCTCCCCCATCGTGCCCCACATCAAAAACTCACGATGTAATTTGGCAGTCATGCGCTGTACTAATAAGGAACTCGCTTGCACATGCGAAACGTGCGCTTGTACATGTCCGTTAAACGGATAGATCGAACCTTGACACCCGGCACACCAAAAAAGCGCATTACTACCAAATCCAGCACTCGATAACACACAGTCACCTGCACATGCTGCTTGCGCAATTGGATTGCCAAATAAAAATGTTTCTGGATTAAGCAACATGGTTAGCTCATCATCATTCCATGTGGGATCTACTTCGGTAATATAGGCAACGTCAAATGACCCCGTTTCTAAACAGGGGTTATCCAGCAATACTTCTAACCAATACAAAATCGGATCGACATACCAATGCACTTGGTAACTCGATTGCTTAGTCCCATCTTGCTGTAACCGTACCTCTCCCTCTGGTGCACGAATGCCTGGGTCAAGCTTGATTCCTCCAAGAGACACAAAGCAATACGGCGTTCTTGTCACGTCTACGCGACGTACAGGCTCCCAAAATGCTGTTTTAATACCCGCTCTAAAAGGGTTAGTACAAGTGCATGTAAATCCACTCGGATTAGCTGTATCTTCCTGCCCCATCTCCATCATTTGCTTACCACCCAATGTCAACGGAAAAATACAACTCCAGCAAATGTCGGTAACAGGATTGGCGAACTTACCTTGACAAACACCGGCATGACTTCCAGCCGCAAAGAACAATAAAAGGATGCTGGTGATTAAACCGTTAAGCGTTTTCATCGCAACACCTCAGCCGGAATTTCTTCTAACAACAAATTGTTACCTTGCTGACTAATCACTGTCGGTGTTGCACGAACCCCAAAGCGTTTTGATAAGCTGCCGTGTTGGTCATAATAGATTTGCGTCTTCCATGCACGAGTCATTTCTAACCAAGAGCCTGCAATTAAGATGGGTTTAATCTTGGTACGAACCTGTTTTTCTGATTGCTGTTTCGCAATTAATTTTCTGACTGCTTCACGTTGAGCTGCATCACGCCCATCAAAAAACACTAGCTTCTTTGATAAAGCTAGTGTTGTCAGAGGATTAATTTTTGTGCCCGCTGGTATAACGATACGACCATCATCTGTCTTCACTGCTTTGATGTAAGTCACCGTCGGGTCAATGAAACGTTTAGCGTAGGTATGAACTGTTGTTATACCTGGCACAGGTGGCATATGTTTAATTCCATTAACAGAACGACGAATGGCTTCTTGTTGCAGACGTTTTAATTCACCGCTTTGCTCTTTCTCTTGCAATTTATTCATAATAAAGGTGAGCGCACTTTGCTCTCCGATCGAATAAGTATTGCCAATCTGCCCAAGGTGAGTTGCGTAGGCTGGCGTAACCAACAATAGCAATGCCGCAAGATTAAAAAATCTCATACGCCCGCCCTATCACTTCTTGTTGCTGTACATTGCCATTACTACGCAAAAAACGATAACGCGAATCAAGGCTATCTGGATGCGATGTCGCAACAAAATATTCTTGATGAGCAATCACACCATCCATTGCAGGTAACAGCGCTGCCCCTGTTTTTGATTTCTCCTTTGCTATACCAATATGTTTTCCGTTGATCCAAAATGATTGATCTACACGCTTAACCACATCACCAGGCATACCCACTAATTTTTTAATAAAGAGTGTTCCAGATGGGTAAGTTGCACCACCTTGCCAACGGTAAGCGATCAAATCCCCCTTTTTAAGCGCAGCGTTTTTATGAATCACATAAAACGTACCTGGCAAGCTATGCGTGTAGTTCAGGGTATAAGTAAACCAATAGCTGCTTGCGTACAGAAGTAATGCAATGCCGCTTAATACGGCAACTAATCGAAAATAAAATCGCTGTACTTTTGTATGTAGTACCAACCATCCATAACACTTCGCTATTTTTTGGGTATGAGAAGAAGCTGATAAGTCACGCATTACTGCCCCATCCGTTCTTTAATCAAGTTGGTTACATCTTGTGTTTTGCCTCCTAAAATGGCGGCCTTGTTAACAACAACACAGTGACAACTATCAACAAACTCATCAATTGCTATAGATAATTTTTTAGCAAAAGCAAGCGCATTTTTTTCAGCAACCGCAAGCTCGACAGGCATTTCATCTGATGCTAAAGGTCGCAATAAGGACTGCTGTTCTTCAACGAGTTGCTGCAAATCAACCGTCATAATCTGTGGTGGCTTTTGCCGATACAACATATAACCCGCAGGCAATAATGCTGCTAGACTGATTAATGCGGCAATCAATGCAATAATCAAATGTATCCTACGCAGCATCGCGATATCCCCTGCGCTCAAGCATCGTTTCTAGTGCTTGCATAATCGGATAGCCTTGCTTTAACAACTCCTCACATTCATTGAAATCAGCGCCACGTGAGGAAGCCATCAACAAAGTAAATGGATCTGGAATATTTCTAACAACCGTCTGTCCATATGGAGATGAAATGAGCATTTCTGAGAAGCGCCCTTCTTCTGTGCGTAGCGATAGCAGCATTCTTTTCTCAGCTGCAGTAAAATCCACGGTTCCAGCAGCAATCATTCTTTTTAAGTCCTTCTCTTCTTGACGTAGAATGATTTTCCAATCTGCATTATTCCAAGCAGCTTTAGAAGCATCATTTTTAAATGCATCTTCGATGCTCTGCGTGCCTAAAGCAAAGATACCGTTATATTTACGTGCGCGACGATAGCCTTCTTCAATAAAGCTCGCTGTCTCTTTATCCTCACCAAGCAGTTGCCAAGCTTCATCAATCAAACATAATTTTTTCTGTTCACGAGATGTTAAATACATGTCGTTTGAAATTCTGGTCATCAATACCAGGAGAACAACACGGCGCAGGTCTGGCATGTTCTTTAACTCTTCTAACTCCAGACCAATCATGTCATTATCTAAAGCCAGATTGGCCCGACCATTGAAATAACGACCATATACCCCCCTCTCAGTAAAGGGTTGTAGTTGCTTACCTAACTCAAACGCAGTTCTCTCTATCTCACCTTTTTCGTTCTTGATGTTTTTAATAAGATATTCGCTAATTAAGGTTGGGTTACTATCCTGACCATGTTGATTCCATACTTCCGTAATTGCTTCAGCAATCAACGAATACTGAAAATCATCCAATTCTGTATTAGGCGCTGCCATACGCGCAATAATCGGCTTTAGAAAATTAAGCTCCTCTTCAAGCGTGATTTCTGGATCCATACCCACCCAAGTAAATGGGTTAAGACATAAATCACTACGAGGAGTAAATTCTAGAAATGTGCCTTTTTGTAAAGCAATCAAATTACGATAACCACGACCCACATCGATAATTCTCACGATTGCGCCAATACTACGATGATCACTAACAATATTATTTAAGGCAAAAGTTTTTCCAGAACCTGATACACCTGCGACAAAGAGGTTATAGTTACCCTGGGGATTAGCATAAAAATCTAAAAATGTTGGCGTCCCTCTACGACCAAAAAACATCATCACTGGATCGCCAGCCCCTTTCCATTCACCAATAATTGGGGCCATATCAACTGCATTCACAGTCGTTTTAGTGCTTATCAAACGAAGCTTTTTTAGATCGTCGCGCACAGCTTGTGTTAGCGTCATCGGTAAACTTGCATACAGCGTCGCTAATTGCAACATATGTAATTGGCAAATTTTAAAGTTCTCACTATCCCAAATATTCAATGCTATTTGGCTGGCACGATTAATTGTTTTTTTAGGCGCAAATAGTAAAAGTGTGTGGTACACCTCACACATTTGTCCACCATTTTCCAGTTGATGCACAACGGTATTCCAGTCTTGTGCTTGTAAACCTAACTCTGGCTGGAATATTGCCATCTTTGATGCAGCATTCTGTTTTGCGCGTGCAGCCTTAAGCTGAGCCTTGTTGCTAACCGTGTTTTGATCAAGCGTGAATACGCCACCACAAATAAGAAATGGACAGGGATATTGCAAGCCATCATTAAAAAAAGCGCCAATGATATTAGCCATCTCCCATAGTTCTTTTTTCTTTGGGTATTGACGCACACCAAAACCGCGCATAGCAATACGGTTGTCAGCTTCTCCTTTATCCTCTGGCGGTAAACCAAATAAAATTTCTCCTGATTTAACACGCGCATGATGCCCAAAAGCAGTCACTTGCTCTTTAATAGACTTTCCCTCGTCGTAATGCAGCGTGGAAGATGGCTCGCCGTTAAACATGCTCTCTGGATTAAGAATCGGCCACAAGAAATTGATGAGACCATCCGCATCAAGAGAAAAGGCTGGTAAATGGGCTGTGCGCAATGAAGCATGTAGTGTTTCTCGCAAGTCCGTCATCTCTTCAATTAGTTTGCTATTTTCATGCGATCCTGTCTGTGTCACAGAAAATAATAGGCGCATGTTTTTGACCGTGAAATTATCACCAGAAAAAAGAGGACGCCCCGTATTGCGCTTAATGTAATTGACGCGACGCTTTGCCAATTCTAAAAACAACGGGGGCGTTTTCCCTCTATCAACCGCAATATGGCGTTGATCAATATAGGCTTGAAATTGGGCATCTAATATCGGGCTACCAAATAAGCACCATTGCAATCCGAAATTTGGCGGAATGGGCGTAAAAATAGTATTCAGACGCGCCACCATATTTTCATCTGCACCTGTTTGTGCAATCACCTCAAAACAAAAAGCCACTGAATTGTCGTTGTAAAACAGCCCTGTACTCTCATCATATTGGTCATAGCGAAGAATGTTATGTAAACCATGTATTTGGGTCACTTCGTTTGCCATCTCAACCGGCGCAGGTTGCTTACCCACATCTTCAGTATTACCAAGTACCGCTTCATTCCAGAAATAGCTTATTTTTTCTTTTACTTTGGCTAGTAAGGTTTGCATGGTTGTCCTTAAAAGATATGAGTTATTCTTTTGTGTACATCGACATGTTGAAACTCATACCTTTGCCAGATATATCGGTAATACAAACGTTGTAATTGTTAGAGAGAATATCTATAAAAAATGGCTTCCTCTTACTTTGTGAAAGCATCAACTCATTACACATAAAACATTTTTCTTCCGCTACAAGTACAGATTTTTCAAATTCGTTACTAACATTTTTTTGAATCGCTGACATACTTATCCTTTCTTATTGTTTGTCTTGTGCAAATGGTGTTTTGATACCCTGAATAAATTCAGCAATTTCTTCCTTACTCGGTTTGCTTTGCACAGCCGAAATAGTTTCCACCTCTACATGAGGAGATGTTTCTATCGCGTTACCGACAAGTTGAGGAAAGTCTTTTATTTTTTCGGCTGAATCTAGCAAACGTACATTCTCAGGCGCCCGAATAGGCTGATAAGCATTTTGAATACGCCGATGGTTATGCTCGATTAACCAACGACCATGATCTACAGTGAGATAAACATGACTTTGATCATGCAAATCACCTGCCCTATCTTCCCAGGGGGCAAACCACACACGCAAAATACGTGGCTGACTACGAATAGGCATACCACTATCTAGTGCTTCTATCCGCAGACCATTTTTTCTACTCTGCTCATTTAGTGGCGTAGCCACATCAGTATTTTTTTGATGCCGATTAACACGTTGACCTGGCAGATTGTTTGCCATCGCATTGGCATAAATCCCGCTCATTGACTCACACAGAATGCCATCTGGTGCCTTGCAAGCAAATGATGATTTAGCGTCATAGCCTGAGATGCTCATACATCCACTGAGAATAACAACTGCAATAAAAAACAGGATGCGTATCGCTGACGTTAACGGGTTTAGGTATAAGTTCAATTGCTTGCCCTCCCCTGCTCTTGATTTAACCAGGCTTCAATTTTTTCTGCTGATGAAGCTCCCACCAAGACACGACCATCTTCAGCAATCAATGTAGGTGTACCACTAATATTAAGTTTCTTGCCCAATGCCAGATTGGCCTCCAAAGGATGTTGGCAATCTTTTTCAGGTGGCAATTTGTCTGTTGTGATCCATGCTTGCCAAGCAGATAGCTTATCTGAGGCACACCAAACAGAAATCGCTTTTTGTTTGGCCTGTGGATGTAGCGATTCGAGTGGATACAAAAATGTATATAAGGTGATATTGTCGAGACGATCAAGTTCAGATTCTATTTTTTTGCAGTATGGACAATCTGGGTCACTAAATAAAGCTAATACACGCTGACCATTTCCCTTGACTCTTTTAATTGCGTTATTTAAATCCGCTTTCGGAAATTCACGCTGCCCCTTCTCTGTTTGCTCAGTTTGTGTATAACGATCTGCTGTTAGATCGATTTGTTTCTGCATATCAAATAGATGGCCAAATAGAAAATAGCGTCCGCTGCCATCTGTATAAGCAATATTACGCCCCATCACTACTTCGTACACACCCTTAATATTTGAGGGTCGAACACTATTAATGATGGTGTTTGGGTAAAGCGCTTTTAGTTCATTTAATTTTGATTGATCTACTTTTTGCTCATCTCCATTAGATTGTGCGTATATCTGTGTCGCAAACGCCATACTCAACATTAATTTCACTAACGTACTTAACCTTATTTTTTGAATAGGTTTACTCATCTGCATCACTCCTATCTTCTTGGTATGTCGATCGCTGCACTAATTTTCCGTAACGTTCTTTAAATCCACTATTTCCATGAAAAACCGCCCCTTTGGTAATCAGGATTTCTACCGTTCTCCCACCATCTGTTTCAATCACCGGAAATAATTTGTCTGCTGCTTTGAGGTAGTACTGTTCCAATGCACTGGCAGCATTACCCATACCAGTGCCTAATGCAGCTTGTCCCACTTTATTGGTGTCAATGGTTTGTGTGACACCAAGCGGACTCGTGCTATTGACCATCGCTGCTTGCTGAAAAGCTTTTCCCATCCCACTAGCAATACCGGCTAACAAAGCGTTAGCGAGAAGCTGTCCTTGCTTTGTCACAAGTCGACCACGCACACCTGCCTTACCATCCTCACCAATGACTTGACCCTTAATCGGCATTTCAACGGTCTCACCATTGATCATGCAAGTTAGTGTTTCGGTGCGTCCCATCATGCGCTCTGATGAGAGATCACCCCAAGCAGCAGCAATGAATCGACAGTCTTTTATATTTAATCGGTGTTTATTGGCAAGGTTGGCCACATCCAAAACATGGAATGCAACCGGCAGAGGATTGCTTTGCGCTTGTCCACCTGTGGGAGCGTCTACACCATTCAACATTGCTACACGCACAAATGAACCCGCTGGAATAAATTCAATCGGCTTATTTTTTTCTTCCGCCTTGTATCCATGCTGGGCAGAAGCTTCCCCATATTTTTTTGCACTTTCATCAACCGGGAAACCAATGACTTCTCTTTTTCCAGAATGACCACTCAAATTTTGTCCAGTAGTGCTTTCCGCATAATTGGCAGCATCAAAAGTGATAATTTCAAGTTCACGTTTTGCTAACTCTTGTGCCTGATTTAATGGCGCATTCAGGACTGTTGATTCGCTATAGGTATTTGCACTGTCATTCGGCTTCTGTGTATAAGCTCCTGGTAATGGTTTATCCAGCAGATTTTGCGAATCCATCGTTTGTGTGCTCTGTTTAGCTTTTAATGTCTCAATGTCTTCTGCTAATCGTTTATTTTGTTCATCATAAGATTTAAGCTGACCGTGCAATTCAGAAATCAATGTTTCATTAGCCTTCTCTTTGGCGGCTTGTTGCGCACGCCAAGCGTCTCTATCATCTACCGTACCGGGCGGGGTAATCGTCACGGCTTTGGGCTTTTCTCTTACCACTGGCTGACCCTCATCAAAAAGGAACATGCCAACCACAGCGAGTAAACAAAGACCCAATCCCCCAATCAAGAGCAGCCATCTTTGCCGCCTCTTAGCTTGCGTATTTGGATCAGTCACGATCATTCCTATCACGCAAAATATAAATCGGTGTTGATTCTCCTGGCGCTAGCGTATGAAACTCTATCGAAATAGCTCGTACTCCAGGCCGATATAACTCTTGCTCAACTAAGCGCATAGGGGAAGGCGATACATTCGTCAGATGATATTTTTCTCCAACGAAATCATCACCCTTATATTTAGACACCATACGCAGCTGACCCTCTTTCCACAAAGGCACCTCTTTGTCGACAGCGATCACTTCAATGCCATGATGATCTGATGCAGAGCCATCAGCCATCAGCAGCATATGATTTTTAATATTGCCCTGATAAGAGTATGTACGCCCTTTAACTGTGCCCTCTCTATACATATTCGATCCATGTGCTTTAGGCGGTCTTAAAATAATTTCTGCGCCAGCAATCGGACGAGGAACCAAAATCAGTTTGTATGTCACCCCTTTATCATCAGACACAAATACAGTAACCGTGCCATGCTGTGGTGAATCATTAGCTAAAGTAAAGTACAAAGCACCCAGTGACTCATCTTTGACAAACGCAAGCACGCCTTTCTGCGAAGGAACAACATTAGCAATACGCCGCCCTTCGATAGCCAAACGATTCTGTTCATTCGCTGAAATATTCGCTTGCTGATGTCCGCGATCAGCATGCTCTACAATTTGCGTTGCACAGACATTAAGACTGATCAACAGGCTTATCCAAATCGCGCTTAATTTCTTCTTCGATTTTGGAAACATAAAGTCTCCCTGACGTAGTGACAATAAATTCAACGATGTACTCCTTCTCTCTTTCAGAAGTCAGTTTGTCAGCGATATAAGTTTTAAGTTTTCCGCTAACTTTGACCTTATGCTGGCTTTCGCTTACTTCCTCTCTGTGTGGCACCCAAATCGTTGTGACACGTTCTGCCTTAAGACGTAACGCTGCTGCATCTAATGCTGTTTTTAAATGCGCATAGCCATCAGGGTCTGTCATCTTTAGGATAATGCGGTTGTTGTGATCAACGCTTTCCGGTGTAACTGTCAACACCATGCCTAATACGTAGCCAGCCATATCCAATAAATAATCTTTATTGGCATAGTTAGCGCCTATTTCATATGGACGCTTCACTTCTGGCGGCACAATATGCGTGGTCTCGCGTATGACCACAAAGCAGAGCAACAGCACACCTAATACAATCGTTGTGAGCAATCCCAGGTTAAGTATTCGATGAAAGCGTAACTGCGCCTTAAGTAAATCGCGTTCATTACCTGATCTTTGTGGATGCATGCTTTAACCATTCAGTTCACGTAAATGTGATGCAGGTAATTCTTTAAACGGTGGAAATCCTGTGAACCAATACATTAGGTGCGTTGCCATCCCTGGATGCTTACGTCCTTTAAATTGACTATAGGCAAACGCTAATGCCCAACCAAATAAGAACCCTGTCACTGGAAATCCAGTAGAAATACCAAGTAATATTCCCAGTAAAGCAATGAATGCAACATCACGTTCCCAGAATAAAAATTTCCCTGCGTCATCTAAACGATTCGGTATAACGTGTGAAAGATCTTGGCTAGACATAGCACTTCCTTACAAAATAGTCCGTTGATTATTTGTATGTAAATTTGACCAACTCTATATCGTGGCCGTAAAACTAGCATTGATAATCCCTAAGATAATTCCTACGAACATCGCCAAAACAATTGCCCCACCAAGCCATGTCCAATCTTTTTTGACAGCAGCCACTATTGCGCCAATCGCTACACAAAGTAATGCAGCAAGTTTGCCTAAATTGCCTTTTACCCATCCTTCAACTTTGGCAGTGGCGTTCGCAAATTCGTTACCATCTGCTGCAAATACTTGCTGACAAAAAAATAAAATGGCAAACATAGCGACTGCGTAGATCAATCCTTTCAGCCATGATGTGTAATCACGATGAAATGCTTGAGTTATATCTTTAGAGTGAAGCGCTATCATGAGGTCTCCTTAAAAATAGCAATGGATTTATGAAGATTTTTTAAGACAAGTTGATCGCTGTCTTTTGCGTTTTTTGGTGGTCTTTTTTTTATTGAAATTTTTTTGATCGTGCTTTACTTGAATGGGTGTAGCACTCTCTTTATCTATGTCTTGAGCAACGTTGCTTATTAGCCTGATTGGGTGATCCTTGTCGACCTCCATGTCAAATCCATGTTGGTTATCGCTAGAGTCAATCTCCACACTGGTCTTTAGATGTTTGAAAGATAGCTGTGGACAATCTTTTGCATGACAAACTACAAAATAGGCGTCGTTCGTTGAGCCAAGTTGCACTATTCGTGGAAATAAGCTCACTGGCTTACCTGATATTTCAGATACTTCTGCATAACTCATTGAGATATTTAGAATCAAAAAAATAGAGCAGAGAAAATGAAGTGACATACGCATTTCATTTCTCTGCTCTTAAGTACAGCTTGGAGGAAACACCAGTTTGACGCTGTTTCAGGAGATAACCACGATAAAAACGTTGTACATCTTTTACGTAAGCAGTTTGTGCGACTGTGTTCTTTGAAGCACCACCGGTGTAGTAACAACCCACTGCTTTCCATGTGTTACCAAATTGACGAATGCAATTACTTAATACCCACGCCCCAATTTCTTGATTAGTACAAGGATCAAAAAGATGTTCTTTACTAATACCGCGCGTGGCTAATTGAGGTAAGTGAATCGTATTGATTTGCATCATGCCTAGCGCACGATTGCCATCTTTAAGTTTAGGGCCAACAGCATTAGCTTTGCCTCGCGATTCTTTCCAGGCAATGGCTTTGAGTAATAGCGGATCAACTTTGTAACGTGCGCCGACGTCTTCCCAGCAATTTGCGTAAGCGCTATTGCTAGTCAAAGTTAAAGCCAAGATACCCATAATCAATGGAAGGTG
>JBIKXM010000072.1:0-5843 GCA_044355755.1 Burkholderiaceae bacterium
AAAGTAGCCTTTTATCCGCTCCCATTCTTTGTCTTTTAAACTGCTCGGGTACATCTTGTCCTTCTCTCACTTCTCTTTTCAACCGCTTGATTCTCTCATACAACTTTTTTCAAGACGGGTTCTAAATCGCTTAAATCTGTAAAAAGTTATAGAGCAAAGCATGACCATGCTCGGTCAGAATAGATTCGGGGTGAAACTGCACTCCATAAATCGGGAGTGCCCGATGTGCCAGGCCCATAATTTCACCATCCTCCGTCCACGCATGCACCACTAATTCATCCGGTAAGGTATGACGCTCTACCGCCAAAGAGTGATAGCGGGTTACGGTAAATGAGTTGGGTAAGCCGGCAAATATGCCTTGCTGATCGGTATGCACCATATCCGTTTTGCCATGCATGACACGTTTAGCCGATATCACTTTGCCGCCGAAAGCGGCTGCGATTGCCTGGTGTCCTAGGCAGACGCCGAGAATCGGTAGCTGTGCGGCAAAATGCTTTAATAGTGGTACGCAGATTCCGGCTTCATTTGGGCTGCAAGGCCCAGGAGACAGGCAAATACGATCCGGTTTGAGTTGCCGAATCTGTTCTAGCGTAATCTTGTCATTGCGAAAAACGGTCACTTGCTCACCCAGCTCAGCGAAATACTGCACTAAGTTATAAGTAAACGAGTCATAATTGTCGATCATTAATAACATGATGAGTTTTTCATATCGTGTTGCCTGGGCGGTGGCCTAAGATGGCAAAAAACGCCCAGGTGATTTGTTTGTACTGATATAAACAAATCACCTGGGTCGAAATTCGTCACAAAAAAATGATTTGCGATTTTTTAGCTGTTTATCGCGATGGTTTCTGCAAATGAGGGTCTAGCGCTTAATTTATTAAAAAATTTAGCTAAATTGGGATGCTCTTTACGCCAATTAAATTCTGGGGTGCGTAAATCTAAATAGCCCAGTGCACACCCTACGGCAATATCGGCCAAAGTCAAATGCTTATCGTGACACCAGGGTCGATCGCCCAGTCCCTGAGACATTGCCTGCATGCCCAATACAATTTTGCGCCATTGGCGCTCGGTCCATTTATGGCTCCGTTGTTCGGGCTCGCGCTGGGTTTCTTCTAAAAAAGTGGTGACGGTAGCATCAATAATACCGTCAGCTAACGCTTCCCAACAGCGTACTTCCGCCCGCTCTCGTCCAGTTGGGGGTAATAGTTTGCCAATTGGCGTCAAGGTGTCAAGGTATTCGACAATGACCCGTGAATCAAACAGGGTACCGTTATCCTCCATCAATAGGCAAGGGATTTTGCCAAGCGGATTAAAAGCCGAGATATTGGTTGTTTCGGCCCATACATTCTCCAGAATAAATTGATGCTCGATTTTTTTCTCTGCTAAGACAATACGTACTTTGCGTACATAGGGACTGGTGAGTGAGCCGATTAACTTCATCTTCAAACCTCAAGAAAAAGATTTCTGTAAGGACTTGCGCAAATCCATCCGGCAATATCATGCAGCTTTGTTGTGCTGACCGACGGCAATATCTGCGCCCAAGCAACGGCGCAGTGCAGGCGGCTTGTTTGATCTGCGCCGCTGAACTGGCTCCCTGATACGACGCTGTGACAGAAGCGTACGGTCTTGGTCGGCATGGCTTGCTGAGACAATTTTGCGTAAGTCCTGTTTATATAACCTGTTATATGTGCACCCGGTAAATGGGGATGCGTAAAATTATTAGGCATGCACAATAAAAGTGCGTAAAAGAGAGACGAATTGTAGCAAAGCATTTTATGCTCGCGTGCGGTCGGCAGAAATATTTATTGTTAGAGACCGCTGCACAACTTGTTATGCGGCCAAGCTAGGGGCCCCTGGCCTGGCACTCTGGCTTTGCCTTATGGGGTGGCCGAGCGGCTGGGGCCGCGGTATTGCGCTGTGAAGACTGTTGCACGCAGTCTGATGTTGGCTTGTACATCTTGACTTGACCTAGCTTGTTATGGTTGTGCAGGGAGTTTTGTGCTTGAAACTGCGCGTACATACCCCGCACCGCGTGTCTTAAGCCATAAAATGTTAAAATCCGCGCCCTGCTAGAAATAAGTAATCGGCAGCTAAATTTTTTGTGGTAAGAGGATAACAATGATCTCGAATGATGCTTTATTGACTGCATTGTCTCCATTAGATGGGCGCTATGCTAAACGTATCGATGCACTGCGTGACTGGTTTTCAGAAGCAGCTTTTATGCGTCATCGGGTGAGTGTCGAGATACATTGGTTAATTGCGCTTGGACAATCGGGTTTAGCCGGTATTCCGGCTTTTTCTGCCAAAGCGGAAGCCTATTTATTAGAACAGATAGCGCTTTTTGATATCACCTGTGCACAGCGGATTAAAGAAATTGAAGCGGTGACTAACCATGATGTCAAAGCGGTTGAATATTGGTTAAAAGAGCGTGTCCAGGGTGACGCAGAGCTTGAGCAAGCGAGTGAATTGATTCATTTTGCCTGTACCTCTGAAGACATTAATAATACGGCTTATGGGTTGATGCTATCCGGTGCCAGAGAGCGCGTTATGCTGCCAGTGCTGCGCTCATTGGAGAGCAAATTGGCCCAGCTTGCGTTGACCTTTGCGGCGACACCTATGTTATCGCGTACGCATGGTCAACCGGCCTCGCCGACGACATTAGGTAAAGAATTTGCGAATGTGCATCATCGCTTACATCGGGCTTTAGCTTGTTTTGCCGAGATCGCTGTTTTAGGGAAAATGAATGGCGCAGTGGGCAACTACAATGCCCATTTAGCGGCTTATCCTGACTTTGATTGGGAAAATTTTGCACGCCAAGTGATTGAGCAGCGCCTCGGCTTGCAATTTAATTCGCACACCACACAAATTGAACCGCACGACTATATTGCCGAGCTATGTGATGGTTTAGCCAGAATTAACACTATTTTGTTGGATCTAAACCGTGATATCTGGGGCTATATTGCATTAGGCTATTTCAAACAGAAGACTAAAGAGGGGGAAATAGGCTCCTCCACCATGCCACATAAGGTTAATCCAATAGATTTTGAAAATTCAGAAGGCAATCTTGGCTTAGCTAATGCGCTATTACGTCATCTGGCCGATAAATTGCCTATTTCCCGTTGGCAGCGCGATCTGACAGATTCGACAGTGTTGCGTAATTTAGGGGTGGCTTGGGGCTATAGCTTGTTAGCATATGAATCTTGTATGCGTGGCCTGGGAAAATTAGAAATGAATCCTATGCGCCTGCAAGAAGATCTAGATAGCTGTTGGGAAGTCTTAGCCGAACCGATTCAAACTGTGATGCGTCGCTATGGGATTGCCAATCCTTACGAACAGCTCAAGGCGCTAACGCGCGGCAAAGCGATTACCAAAGAAGCGGTACATGCTTTTATTCAAGAGCTGACGATACCTGATGCAGCCAAGACATATCTGTTGTCGATGACGCCCGCAACGTATATCGGTAAAGCAGTTGTATTGGCGCAGCAGGTCTATAAGGACGCGGAGTAACAAGGATAGGCTAGCTTTTCTGGCTAAATTTGAATGACCTTGGTGGTGTGAGCATGTTTCATGTTGTTTTAGTAGAGCCGCAAATTCCCCCGAATACGGGCAATATTATTCGCCTTTGTGCTAATACAGGATGCCATTTACATCTTGTCGAGCCTTTGGGTTTTCCGTTAGATGACGCCAAAATGCGGCGTGCGGGTCTGGATTATCATGAGTTTGCTAGTGTTCAGATATATACCGACTGGGATAATTGGTTGGCACGTTGCGCACCTGATTTAGCCAGAGTTTTTCTATTTACGACTAAGGGCCAACAAAACTTTGCAGAGCTTGCTTTTCAGCCGGGAGATTGGTTCATTTTTGGTGCGGAGACCCATGGCGTAAGCGAAGCCGTACGCCAGAGCATTCCGAGTCAGCAGCATCTGTGCTTGCCGATGTTAGCCCATAGTCGTAGTTTGAATTTATCCAATACCGTGGCGGTGGCAGTATATGAAGCGTGGCGCCAACAAGGATTTAAATCCTAGTACGAGATCATTGCACATTTGACTGAGCCATATCGTATAAGGCCATTGCATAACTAACTGCGCAGCAAAGTTATGCGGGACTCAATGCTGATGCACGTAATCCCGTTCTTGCCTATGCGCCTTGTCTTTGGCCCACTCACGATAGTGATGCAACGGTCTTCATATATGCCACGCATAGTCAGTTGTACAGCAGTCTCCTGCGTAACTGCTGGCTAAGAAGATAGCTGCGTTTTAATGCGCCGTACGTTGTTTTTCAGTTAACGCTAATGCTGTCAAAAGCATAGCTTGCTGATCGCGTAATTTGAGGTTGCGCATCATCGTAATCATTGCTTGCTCCAGCTCTTTCGGCTCCGATAGCTTAATCCCGTCTAGCTCGGGTCTGACTGCGGGCGGTAGATCGGGCTTACGCGGCGTTGTCGTATTCGTATTGAGAAAATCTTCCTGGGAAATATTTAACCATTTGCTTAATACTTGAAAGCGGTGTAGCTCGGGTAAGGACAACCCACGCATCCAACGTCGCGCTGTTTCCTGAGAGATCGGGTCCACACCACCAGCCTTCAAATTGAAATGCATGGCTAAGGTAGCGGCCGAAGGAATTTTGCCAAAACGCTTGATAAGGGCATGGTTAAGAATGCAGGCAAAACGCGCTGCAATTTGCCGGCGGTACTCACTCATTTGTAACTGCTCTCCCTGATTTGAAAAAATACCCTATTTGATGAAAATTATTTCATCAAAATTTTGGAACAATTTAGGGCACAAAAGAGTGTATGGGTTAGTTAGGTGGTGATGAAGGTTAATTTCATAAATTTAATAGATATTAGGGTTATTACCTATTTTTATAAGTTTTTTTATTTTTTTCACCGTATTCGGGTTACTTTCTGCGTAAGCCACCCAGCGAGCGCATCATTTTTAACATGCCTGCGCCTTTTAATTTTTTCATCATGCCTTGCATTTGATCGAACTGTGCGAGCATTTTATTTACCTCTTGCACTTGTACTCCGGCACCATTAGCAATCCGGCGTTTGCGACTGGCTTTAATCAGTTCTGGTTTTTGGCGTTCCAGAGGGGTCATACTGTTGATGATGCCTTCCATTAATTTGATTTGCTTATCAGCTTGTGCTGTATTGATCGATTGCGCACCTTGAGTGAGTTGCGTCGGTAATTTGTCGAGCAGGGTATTTATACTGCCCATTTGGCGCATTTGTGTAATTTGGAGTTTGAAGTCGTTTAAATCAAATTGGCCTTTTTTTATTTTTTGCGCGAGTTTTTGCGCACCCTCGATATCAACATTCTTCTGGGCTTCTTCAACCAGGGCCAGAATATCGCCCATGCCTAAAATACGATTGGTAATGCGTTCGGCATCAAAGGCTTGTAAGCCATTTAATTTTTCGCCAATACCAATAAATTTAATCGGTTTGCCGGTAATGTGGCGTACCGAGAGTGCTGCTCCGCCACGTGCATCACCATCTAATTTTGTCAGCATAATACCTGTCAAAGGCAGTGCGCTATCGAACGCTTTGGCAGTATTAACAGCATCTTGACCAAGCATCGCATCAATCACGAATAGCGTTTCGATGGGTTGTAGCAGTCGATGTAGCGCGGCAATCTCAGCCATCATTGCCTCATCAATCCCCAATCTGCCGGCTGTATCCACCAGCAAAACTTCATAGTGGTATTTTTTTGCCCAGGCCAGTGCTGCTTCTGCAATAGCCATCGGTGTTTGTGTGCTATCACTGGGGAAACAGTCAATTTCTACCTGCGCGCTTACTGCCTTAAGTTGTTCAATCGCCGCGGGACGATAGGTGTCGCAAGATACAG
>JBIKXM010000176.1:0-3760 GCA_044355755.1 Burkholderiaceae bacterium
TGGCACCCGTAAGCGGGTCGCCTTGGCCCAGGCATTGGTTGCCAATCCGGACTTATTACTGTTAGATGAACCCACGAACCATTTAGACATTGCCGCGATTGACTGGTTGGAAACATTGCTCTGTAATTTTCGTGGCAGCATCGTTTTTATTACGCATGATCGTCGCTTTTTGGATGGCGTCGCAACACGAATTGTCGAACTTGATCGCGGTAAATTGCGTAGTTATCCGGGAAATTTTTCAGCCTATCAGCAGCGTAAAGCAGAGCAATTGAATGCTGAACAACTTGACCGTGAACGCTTTGATAAATTATTGGCGCAAGAAGAAATTTGGATTCGGAAAGGTATTGAAGCACGACGCACACGAAGCGTTGCCAGAATTGCTCGTTTACATGATATGCGGACACAACTGGCACAACGCCGCACGCAACCAGGCCGTGTCAAACTAGCAATTCAGCAAGCAGAACGCTCCGGAAAAATCGTAGCTGAGTTAGAGAACATCAGCAAAGCATTCGCTGAAAAACAGATTGTGCATCAATTCAGCAGCACCATATTACGTGGCGATAAAGTAGGTTTGGTCGGTGCCAATGGTGTCGGCAAAACCACCCTATTGAAATTAATCTTAGGCGAACTACAACCCGATAGCGGTATGGTTAAAAATGGGACCAATTTAGAAGTCGCCTATTTCGATCAGATGCGGAGCCAACTCGATTTAAATGCCACACTGGCCGATGTAATCAGCCCAGGTAGTGAATGGATTGAAGTCGATGGTCAACGTAAACATGTCATGAGTTATTTGGGTGATTTCCTATTTGCGCCGCAGCGGGCACAATCTCCCGTCTCATCATTATCAGGCGGGGAACGTAATCGATTGCTATTAGCAAGATTATTTGCACGCCCAGCGAATGTACTGGTGCTCGACGAGCCAACCAATGACCTAGATATTGAAACCTTAGAGTTACTTGAAGAGCGTCTACAGGACTTTCCCGGGACAGTGTTTTTAGTGTCACATGACCGCGCATTTATTGATGCAGTGGTGACATCAGTGATTGTGCATGAGGGTGCCGGTAAATGGGGCGAATATATTGGTGGCTACACTGATTGGGAAAAATTTAAACAGACACCAAAGGAGCCTGACCTGCCACCTATCACCAAAACAAAAGCCGTGATTGCACCACCAAAAACTCAACCCAATAAGAAACTGAGTTATCACGAACAGCGCGAATTATTAGCATTGCCGGAGAAAATTACTGCTTTGGAAACAGAGCAACAAACCTTACATGATCGCTTAGCTGATGGCAAAATTTTTACGCAAGAGGCAATACAAGCTAAAGAAATTACCGTCCGCCTACAGGCTATCGAAACTGAGTTAGCCGTATTGTTTACGCGCTGGGAAGAACTATCACTACGCGAGTAGTCGCAGTGTATGCGAAAGCTCAAATATGATCATAGCCCTACGAATTTTGGCACAATGCATCTGATGAAACCATTACATAACTGTCACGAGCGTTCAAAAGACCAGGCGCATGGGTAAGGATGGGGTTTCGGTCAGCATGGCTGCATGCCGATGTAGCCGACTCGACTGGCAAGTCGAGTCGCGAGACGAAGCCAGAGCGCGGCGCAACACCGAATTTAGGGTGCGCCGTAGTGATGCAATCGTCTCTATCCGTGATTAACGAGTCATAGCTGAAAACTGTATTCTAGGGTCGACCAATACATAGCATAGATCCGAGAATAAACGCACCACCAATCCAATTAAGGTAAAGAGATATAGCGTGCCAAGCACGACAGGATAATCACGCCGAATCACAGCTTCATAAGAGAGCAAGCCTAAGCCATCTAATGAAAAGAGTGTCTCAATCAATAATGAGCCAGTAAAGAAAGCGCCAATGAAGGCGGCCGGGAAACCTGTCACTAAAGGAATCATGGCATTACGAAAAATGTGTCGCCATAGTACTGATTTTTCAGATAGGCCTTTAGCACGGGCTGTCAATACGTACTGTTTACCAATTTCCTCAAGAAAAACATTCTTGGTCAGTATCGTGACCACAGCAAAACTACCAATCACATAAGCAGTAATCGGCAAGACCAAATGCCATAGATAATCAATAACCTTGCCAATCAAGCTCAGTTGTTCCCAGTTCTCTGAAGTTAAACCACGCAATGGAAACAACTGCCAAAATGACCCCCCCCCAAACAAGACTAATAGTAATACGCCCAAGACAAATCCAGGAATAGCATAGCCAATTAAGATAACCAAGCTCGATATAAAATCAAAGCGACTACCCGCACGTACAGCTTTTTTAATGCCAAGTGGAATCGAGATTAAATAAGTGAGAAAAAAACTCCATAATCCTAGGCTAATCGAGACAGGCAACTTCGACTTCACCAATTCGAGCACACTTTTATGATGATAATAACTCTCACCTAAATCAAACACCGCAAAGCGTTTAATCATCATCACGAAACGCTCTAGTGGCGGTTTATCAAAACCATATAGCGTACGAAGTTCTTGCAACTGTTGCGCATCAATTTCATTGTTTTTTTGCGGGCTGCTGCCACCGCCAGCCTCGGTCATCGCATTGCGTCCTTTCAATTGGTACAAAACTTGTTCAACCGGGCCGCCTGGTACAAATTGAATAATGACAAACGTGATGGTCATCACGCCCAATAAAGTCGGGATCATCAAGCATAAGCGTTTGAGTATATAGAGCCACATATTTTTATCTTTCTATTTTGCGCGTATTCGTATGACTTGATGCGACCCACCAGTTCTGCACAATCCAGCCCTCAGCTGAGTAATAAAGAGGCAAGGTAGTGGGATAGGTCAGCTTAGTGTTATAAGCAATTCGATGTTTATCATTAAACCAATGCGGAATAACATAATACTGATGCAATAAAAATCGATCTAATACACGTGCGGCAGTAATCAGTTCAGCACGTGTTTTTGCCTCCACAACTTTCTCGATTATCGCGTCAACCACCACAGATTGCACACCAATAAAATTACTTGTCCCTTTTTCTTTTGCGGCACGGCTGCCATAGATCGCAAACAATTCATTGCCTGGACTCTGACTACTCGGCATACGCAGTGTGATCATATCGTAATCAAATTCATCCAAACGCTTTTGATATAGCGCAAACTCTACGCTGCGCTCACTAATTTGAATGCCTAATTTTTCAAGATTGCGTGCATAGGCCGCCACGACTTTGCCAAAACCACTGCCATCATCAAGATACTCAATAACGAAGGGCTTTCCTTGATGATTACGTAACGCACCATCACGATAGTGCCATCCTGCTTGCGCCAGCAGATGACGTGCCATACGTAAGTTATCGCGAAGATTGTGTGGTGGATTTGTAGAAGGTGGAATAGGGGCAGCACCCCAAATCCTATCTGGCAATTGCTTTGGAAAGCGGGCATCTAGTTCTTGTAGTAATTTTTTTTCATCCTCGCCAGGGAGGCCACCAATAGTCGAACTGGCAGCCAATTCGGTATTGGTAAAGTAACTATTAATACGCTGATATTGGTTATAAAAAAGCTGGTGATTAAGCCATTCAAAATCCAAGGCTAAAGCTAACGCCTGGCGCACACGAATATCCTGAAACAGAGGTCGTCGTTGATTCAAAATAAATCCCTGCATACCAGCGCCATTACTATTTGAAAAAGACTGTTTAACAAGGGTGCCATTACGAAATTTAGCGCCATAAAGCCCTCTGGCCCAATTCTTAGCACGGTATTCGACTAAGGCATCAAACTCCC
>JBIKXM010000073.1:0-5735 GCA_044355755.1 Burkholderiaceae bacterium
CTGATTGCCCAAGCGATAGTGCATAAACCACCGGTGATTATTTTAGATGAGCCGACTGCGGGGGTAGACGTTGAGTTACGTCAAGCATTATGGAAATTCATCACGCGCCTGAATCGAGAAGGGCATACCATTGTGCTGACGACCCATTATCTGGAAGAAGCGCAAACCCTATGTGAGCGTATTGCCCTGCTCAAACAAGGGCAAATCATAGCGCTTGACCAAACACAGTGCCTATTGGAGCGCTTTGCTAGTCTGCAATTAAATCTACGCGCATCCATGCACACATTAACTCCGGCACGGTTGGCGCAGCTAGTCGAGCACAGTCAGGCTTCAGCGCTGGGCCCGAACTTGATTAATGCAGCCGAGTTACACCAGCAAGTATCAACACAATCGGCACACAATACCACCCAATTACACTGGCGCTTGTCTGGCTACGATCAGGTTGAGGGCATATTAGCGATATGCCGTGCACATCATGTCGACATACAAGAAATAGAAATTCAAAAAGCCGATTTAGAGGATGTGTTTGTCCAGCTTATCCATGAATAAATATTTAGGGTTACAACGTGAATTTGCGTACATCGAAACTAATTGCTTTGCACACCTTATTTTTTAAAGAAATTTTGCGCTTTTGGCGTGTAAGTTTGCAGACAGTCGGGGCCCCAGTCTTATCAGCACTTCTGTATCTACTCATTTTCAGCCACGTCATGCAAAAACATGGAGAAATCTATCCAGGTATTTCTTACATCGCTTTTTTGATTCCTGGTTTAATCATTATGAGTGTTTTACAAAATGCTTTTGCGAACACCTCTTCCTCGTTGATACAGTCGAAAATCACCGGCAATCTCATTTTTCTACTACTTTCACCGTTGTCGCATATCGAGATTTTTATTGCTTACATCTCAGCGGCTGTTGTCCGTGGTGTGTGTGTCGGGCTTGGGGTATGGCTCGCCACCCTCTGGTTTACCCCCTTACATCTGTCCTCACCGATATGGATAGGCTTATTTGCCATATTTGGTTCAGCATTATTGGCGGCCTTGGGTTTAATTGCCGGCATTTGGGCTGAAAAGTTTGACCAAATTGCAGCGTTCCAGAACTTCATTATCATGCCTGCCACCTTCCTCGCTGGAGTCTTCTATTCCACACATAATCTGCCAGAAATCTGGCAAATCCTGTCTCATGTGAATCCATTTTTCTATATAGTAGATGGCTTTCGCTATGGTTTCCTCGGTTCCTCTGATATTGACCCCATGTATAGCTTAACTATCATCTTGGGTAGTTTTGTCGCGCTATCCATGCTAGCCTTATCCATGCTCAAGTCAGGCTATAAACTGCGCCATTAGGATTGCTGCATAGCTGCCCGGGCTATGTTATGCCGCGAGGCGCTGCGGGCACGCTGGGGTCGCCGTGCCAAAGAAATGACTGGGTGCCGGCAGGTTATCTGGTCTGCTCCGCTAAGGTGGATTCTTAGGACAACGCTGCGCTGATCGCATCGCATTTGTTGGTCAGCTTTGCCAGGGCAAAGTTGAGTCAATCCTAATGATTAAAAACCCCTGTGAAAACAATCCAGATTTAACTCTCAACATAAATAATTACGATGATGCCAACCCCAAAACAATTGGAAGAATACATTCACGCTGGTTTAGCTTGCGAACATCTGCACATAGAAGGCGATGGCCGACATTTTTTTGCAACCATTGTCAGTGCTGCTTTTAATAACCTACGTCCGATTCAGCGACATCAAAAAGTTTATGCCGTATTAGGTGAGCGTATGCGTGAGGAAATTCATGCATTATCAATGAAAACCCTGACCCCCGAAGAATGGCAGCAAACTAGTTCCAGTTTCAGTTCAAAAGAAGAGCGTGCAGGCGAGTAAGCACAGATAAGATAGTACGGTCTGCGTAGCGTCGTGACAGAGAACCCGCGCAGCGGAGCAGGTCAGCATGACCCGCTTATACGGCGCTGCTTCTTAAGTGCTGAGGTTGCAGCAGGTCAAGATGGTGTGAGCGCAAGCGGGGTGTCGTGCAGCGAAGCCGAAAACGAAGTGTCACAGGAGGCTCACGTAAGCGAAGCGAACCTTAAGCGAGGCGGCCGGAACGACAAAGTTATACGAATGAAATGGATAGGGAACCATGGATAAATTACAAATAATTGGCGGTAATCCACTGCAAGGAGCGGTCACTATTTCTGGCGCAAAAAATGCTGCTTTGCCGATTCTGTGCGCTGGGTTGTTAAGTAGCGATACGCTACAGCTAAACAATGTCCCGAATCTGCAAGACATACATACCATGTGTAACTTGCTACAACAGATGGGGATGCAGATTGCGTCAAACAAAACCCAAGGGACGTACCAACTGAATGCAGCAGAGATCGATCGACTGGAAGCTCCGTACGAGCTCGTCAAAACCATGCGTGCGGCTATTTTAGTGCTTGGGCCATTACTTGCACGCTTTGGTGAGGCACGAGTTTCACTGCCCGGTGGTTGCGCTATCGGCGCACGCCCAGTTGATCAGCATATTCGCGGTTTACAGGCGATGGGTGCGGAAATAAATATCGAGCATGGCTATATTCATGCAAAAGCAAAACGCTTAAAAGGTACACGTATCGTGACCGATATGATTACCGTTACCGGTACAGAAAATCTATTGATGGCGGCAACCTTAGCCGACGGCGAGACGATACTGGAAAATGCGGCACGCGAACCAGAAGTAGATGATTTAGCCGAGTTGCTAATCAAAATGGGGGCGAAAATCGACGGTCTGGGAAGTAACAAACTGATCATTCAGGGTGTCGATAGACTCCATGCTGCGGAGCATACCGTGATGGCTGACCGCATAGAGACCGGCACCTTTTTGTGTGCGGTTGCGGCCACGGGGGGCGAAGTCATCTTACATCATTGCCGTCCTGATACATTAGATGCTGTCCTGGACAAACTGCAAGAAACCGGCTCACAGATAACGGTTGGTGATCATTGGATAAAAATCAAAAGCAATCAACGTCCACGTGCAGTCAGTCTGCGTACTTCAGAATATCCGGCCTTTCCCACAGATATGCAAGCGCAGTTTATGGCATTACTCTCGATTGCTGATGGTGTTGCACGTGTCACCGAGACCATATTTGAAAATCGTTTCATGCATGTACAAGAACTCAATCGATTGGGTGCCAACATAGTGATTGAAGGTAATACAGCCTCAGTACAGGGTGTAGCCGCGTTGTCTGGTGCGACAGTGATGGCGACAGACCTGCGTGCCTCAGCCAGTTTAGTGATTGCTGGATTGTGTGCTGAAGGTAAAACAACGATTGAGCGCATCTACCATCTTGATCGAGGATACGACCAAATCGAAAAGAAATTGTCGGCACTCGGCGCAAACATTCAACGCATTACCTAACATAGGGGGAAGGACGGAGTATGGCAGTGCTGCGCCTCGTCCTCGTCGCAGAGCCTAGTCTTTGAGGTGCACGTTACCGTTGTGCAACAGTCTTCTTTAGGAAGGGAGCGACAGACAAGATCAAGCAACGGTTCTGTCAGTCTCGGAAGAAGATATAGAGATAGTTTTAGCGGTACCCAGCACAATATATATTTTTAGAAAAACATTCTGCATCACAAAGATCGGCTACAATAGCGCCCGGACGGGCCTCCTCGCATAGTCAAGCGGCTAACCTGGTCAGGTCGGGAACGAAGCAGCCATCGTTGTTTTTACTAGTGCCGGGGGTCAGGCTCGTCCACTTTCATCGCGGTTTCTCAAATTTAGCTGCTGAGAGCAGATAAAAAGATAATTGATATTTTTGATATATTTTGACCGCAGTGGTGACTTAAACAAGATTATCTGCACAAAAAAACAAAAAATATCAATAAAACATTCATATCAAGAAGAAAAAGATTGACTGGCAAAAAACAGTTTGCATACAATCCACCCGGCCACAAAAATAAACATTTTGTGGAAATTAAATCTTTCTTTTAAAAATAAAACAGAAAAATTTATACTTTGATACGATTTGTCGTGGCAAGCGATCAAACAGTAAATATTGAAAGTAAAAAATACCAGAGAGCTGTATGCTATTAAGTATTTTGTATCAGAAAGAGCTTAAGTTTTAAGTGGAGAAAGTATCAGCATGAAACGCATATTGACATCCCTTGTTTTGGGGCTCGCTTTACCTGTATTTTCTTATGCGCAAGAGGGCATAGAAATATTACATTGGTGGACAGCAGGTGGTGAGGCAAAATCAGCCGCAGCGCTTAAAAAAATGATGGCCGAACAGGGAGTCAGTTGGAAAGACTTTGCAGTTGCCGGTGGGGGTGGGGTCAATGCCATGACTGCCCTGAAAGCGCGAGTATTAGCAAACAACCCACCTACTGCGGCACAGATAAAAGGGCCGGCGATTCAGGAGTGGGGTCAAGAGGGGATGTTAGCGAATCTTGACAAGACTGCGCAAAAAGCCAAGTGGGACGAATTACTCTATCCAGCCGTAGCGCAAATCATGAAATACAAGGGACACTATGTGGCTGTCCCAACCAACGTACACCGTGTCAATTGGCTGTGGATTAATGCCGCAGCTTTCAAAAAAGCGGGCGCAACCGTGCCTAATAATTGGCAAGAATTCTTTGAGGCAGCTGATAAGCTGAAAAAAGCCGGATATGTGCCGATAGCGCATGGCGGACAACCCTGGCAAGACGCTACCCTATTTGAATCCGTTGTCCTCGGCATTGGTGGCGCTGATTTTTATAACAAGGCATTGGTCAAACTTGATCAAAATGCCTTGCAATCCAAGACCATGGTCAGCGTGTTTGATACCCTGACGCGCATCAAAGCCTACATGGATAAAGGTACAGCTGGGCGCGATTGGAATCTAGCGACCAATATGGTGATTAATGGTAAAGCTGGTATGCAATTTATGGGTGACTGGGCCAAAGGCGAATTTAGTTTAGCCGGCAAAGTAGCTGAGAAAGACTATTACTGTGTGCCCACACCGAATACTGGGCAGGCTTTTATTTTCAATATAGATTCATTGGTCATGTTTAAACAGAAAACAGCCAGTGCTCAAGCTGCCCAAGTAAAACTGGCTGATACCGTGATGAGCCCACAGTTTCAGGAAATTTTCAGTTTAAACAAAGGCTCGATTCCTGCGAGACAAGGTATCACGCCAACTAAATTTGACCATTGCGCACGGCGCTCAATCGATGATATGGCCTTCGCCTCGAAACATAACGAACTGCTGCCCTCACTCGCACACAATATGGCTGTCGCGCCAGCAACCGAGGGTGCCATGATTGACGTGATCACGCAATTTATGAATTCCAATATGTCCTCTGAAAAAGCTGCGCAAAGATTAGCTAAAGCTGCAAAAACCAAATAAAAAAAGGAATCGCGGTAATGCATCCCAAAGTCAGCTTGCAGCAAGTGTCTCCCCTAGCCGATCAGCATGCTCTGAAAAAAGAAAAATTAACCTCGTCGACATTCCGGGCCAAGTGTGCGGATTGGTTGCCCAGGCTAGTTATTTCGCCGTCACTGTGTATTAGCCTGGTTTTCGTATACGGCTTCATTTTGTTCACAGTATGCCTATCCTTTACTTCGTCCAGGTTGCTACCGAGTTGGGAGTGGGTTGGATTTGCGCAGTACAGCACCTTATTTGAAAATGAACGTTGGTGGCAGGCACTGAGTAATTTAGGAATCTTTGGCGCCTTATTTATCATTAGCACCATGGCCATCGGCTTGTTGATGGCGATCTTACTGGAT
>JBIKXM010000189.1:0-3532 GCA_044355755.1 Burkholderiaceae bacterium
ACTACTATTAATATAGGTAAGCGCGTTGGATGTTAGGTAATGTGGAAAATCAGGATTAACAGGTTTACCATTTATGAGCGGAGCGCATATATTCCTTAATGTTGCGAGGGCTTGATAGTAAGGTTGGAATTTTGGATTCGATATATTGAGTCGGCCATCATTGCTTGTGACAGCATTATGCTTAATGATTTTATCCAGTGAATCTGCTTTGTAATTATCATTAGAAAGCGTGCGGGATGCGCCTACTTCAATTTTTCCTGCTGCAGTCGCAAAGTTGACATTGCCAGATAACTTTAATTCAACTTGTCTTTCATGTTTTTGGGAAAATGAATTAAAACCATCTCTTGTGGTTGTTTTCGTAGATTTCTCGCTCACGCCAAAGTTAACGCCAGCTTTAGCTAATGGAGTGTTGCTGACGATTTTGCTGGAAACGCCTATTTTGAAGTCTAAAGAAGTACTGCTTTTTACCTCGTTATTGGGTAAGCCTGTATTTTCTAAAATAGCGTAGTTATTTTTTTTCTCATATATGACATGATTTTCTAGGCTTTGTGCGATAGCCATCCCTTTAAATTGATGTGCAGTTGCGCGCATCAGTGTCTCTAAATCACGTAAGGTCTCACTTAACTTAGCCAGTTCAGGATCGTTCTTCTGCTCAAGTTTCGTCGCGAGCTTAGCAATCTCATTTTTAATTGTCTTGGTTGCGGCATAGCCATGGATAAAAGTTTGTGTATCGATCAGCCTTTCTTTTTTATCCGCTGAAATATTTTTTTTCTCGATGGCATAGAATTCCCTTTGCTCTGCTTTGCTGATCTCTAGCGCAAGGTCTTTTATGGTCGCTTGTAACTTTTTTACTTCTGTTCTGTTTTGAAATGGCGTCAGCAAAGCGGCATATTCTTCAAAGTGACTGGTCGGATCAGTAAACTTCTGATTGATAATTAAGCTTGACTCTGGTGTCGCTAGCGGACTGATTTGATTAGGCGTAGCGATTTTTTCTGGAGTTTTGCTCGTGATAGAAAAGTCTTGTCTAGTGCGATTTAAATTTTCTGTGAGTGCTCTTAGCATGATTCCCCCCTGATTTGTTTTTAAAAAATGCAGCGATGTTTACAGGGTTGGTATGGTTTTTTTCTCTGCTATTCGTACGGGTAAACCCAAGTTTTGAGGTTAGGAATTTCCCTTTTAGGGAATCACCTGATATGAGCAGTAGTAGATTTGTGAAGAGAATTTTTTGCGCGTTGGACGAAGTGTGCGAGACGATTTTGAGGGGCCCTGTTAGTAAATATGCTTAATTGAATAATAGTGAATCAAAATCAATAGTTATTAAGAATAATTATCATTAAATTAATGGGATTTTTCTTAGGAGTGGAGTATGACAGTTGCTTTAGTTACAACGAGACATGCGATGTGGGGAGGGGATGTATTTAAATTAGATTCGGATAATAGTGGTGGTTTATTTCGCAAGGTAGTATTGATGGTATCGATGAAACCAGCTCGGCAGCGGCTCAAGTTTTTCCAGGCATTGGTCAACCGATTGCCGCAACAGCACTGTTGAGTGTGGCAACGCCTTTTGTTGTGGTTGGTGCAGCTGGTGCGGTGAGTGATTGTCATCAACAAATTCGAGATTATCCGGACCTATTGAAAGCCTTATCGGCGCGGCAGAAATTAGTGCTGCAAGCTTTTGAAAAAGCAGGTGTAGCTGAAGTCAAACTGACTCGGTTGCAACGTTGTCATCAGAAGTTGGAGCAGCTGATAGCAAAATATGAAGAACGACAGCAAACAGCCAGCTTATTCTCGACAGCGGTAAACAGTGGTCGTGCAGCCGCTAAACTGGTTAAGCTGCGTGCGGGTGGGGCATTGTCACGCCAATTTTTTAAGCAGGCGCAGTTATTGGCAAAACATACACAGACAGCTGAAATAGCATGTCAATTAAGTTTATACAAACTGCAGGAGCAGCAGCGGCATATCGCCAGGATAGATCGTGATTTTAGTGTGTCAGGTGCGAGCGCAATGGTGGGCATGTCGGCAGGTATGTTTCCAGCTACAGCAAAGGCGGTAACGGACATTGTGGCCAAAGCTACAGATGTCACAGCAAAAGCAGGAGATCTTACGGCCACAGCGATCAATACAACTGCTACATCAGTATCGGAGACGATGGGTATAGTGAGTGGAGCAGTATTTTTACCAGCGCAGGCAGCGATGGCTGGGTATGGTGTCGCAAAAGCAATTACTGGAAAAAAACGTGATCAGCAACTACATAATGCGCAACTTGCGCTAAATGTTGCTGCAAAGACCGAGGTAATTGACGCCTCTACAGCTAAGTCAGTACAGGCTTTGCTTGATCGTAAGCGTCATTACAATAAAATGAATTCGACCATTTATGGCCAAGCAACTGCTGTCGGGCAAGGTTTTATGATGGCAGGAACGGTTGCAACAATGACAGGTGCAGCAACGCCGGTTACGCTACCGTTATTTGCTGTAGGTGTCCCTCTAACTGCTGGCGCGGCTGGTGTGCGTGCTGTCTATGAGCATAAAGAAGAAAATTTTATCGGTGAGGGGGCAACGCTAGCAGCGCAATCTTATGCCGCAGAACATACGCTCGATGCTTTGCAACAAAAGTCTATGACTATGCATGAGGCAACACAAACGATTGCTGGAAATTATCAATCTCTTCGTAAGGCCTTAGTGCGCGTTAAGTTACTGTCTTTGATGAATCATGTATTGCAAGAAGAACGAAAAAAAAATTATAGGCATTTGACTCCAGAGCAACTGATTAGTCAACGCCATCAGCGCGTCGAAGCGATGTTAGTAACGGGCAAGAAAGATGCTTTGCATGGGACAAGTCTATTGCCCGATGAGTTGCGTTTGATGCGTGAAGTCTATCGTAATGAGGGTGGGCGTACATTGATCAGTGGTACTAAGACTAGTGCGGTAGAGGACAGCATAGCGCTTGAATTAAATAAGCTCTTAGTGCGTGACATGGATGCTGCGCGAACGCTGGACAAACTGCATGACTTTCAAACAGACGCAGCATACGCCGCGCAAGCACCAGATAGAGAACAGAAAATGGATGACAGCGTAATGCGTTATGTTGTACAAAATGCGTATACTGCGGTAGCCGATCAAGTTTTTCATGACACGCTGAATGCGTTAACAAAAAAGGCTAAAGAGGATGCTGATATCAAAGCATTTTTTACAGCCCCAGCAGGGACTAAGCAGAAGGAAATTCAATCTGATGATTTAGAGCAATTTATTGAGCAGAATGCAACTGCGAAGGCGATTTATCAAACGCATCTAGTGAAGCACTTGCTCAAGCAAACTAAGCTCGATTTAAAATTTTTACGTCACGATGCGGCAGAAAATTTAGTGAAGGGTGCGCACAATATACAGTCGCTGAGAACAGAATTTTTTGTATGAATATTTGTTATGGAGAATCGTCATGCAGGATGTTGATAATTCGACTACCCTGAGTTGTGCTATTTTTGGTGGGGGTTGTTTTTGGTGTTTGGAAGCGATTTATCAATCTATAAAAGGGGTC